>NZ_AJVB01000157.1:0-8014 GCF_000278445.1 Rhodococcus sp. R1101 | reverse complement strand
CGGCCTCGACGACCTTGCCCATCACCGGCGCGAACCGTGCGATGGCACCGCAGCGCAGGTAGTCGCCGTAGGAGAAACCGCCGGGCACGATCACCGCGTCGACTCCCTTGAGATCGGCGTCCCCGTGCCACAGGCTCACGGCCTCACCACCGGCGAGATTCACCGCGCGGGAGGCGTCGACGTCGTCGAGCGTTCCCGGGAAGGTGATGACTCCGATGCGTGCGCTCATGCGTCACCGTCGATCCGCCGGATGGCCCAGTCCTCGATCACCGTGTTGGCGAGCAACGACTCGGCGATCTTCTCGAGCTCCTCGTCGCCGACGCTGCCGTCGACCTCGAGCTCGAAACGCTTGCCCTGACGGACGTCGGTCACGCCCGCGAAGCCCAGCCGCGACAGCGCCCCGGTGATGGCCTGACCCTGGGGGTCGAGAATCTCGGCTTTGGGCATGACTTCGACGACGACACGCGCCACGTGCTGCTCCTCGGTAGTAGTGCTGGCGCCCGGGGACGGACACCGGACATCCAGCAGTTTACCGGCCGCGGCCACCGGGACGGGCATCGGCCGAGGTCCCGCTCGTGCGAGACCTGTCACGCCCGTTCAACGCCGCTCGGCAGCAACGAGTTCGCGCACGCGGGGCGGCGGAGGGCGGGAGGAGGCTGCCGAAGCGGAGTTCCTGTCCGTAGCCGGTCGTCGGGCTCCGTCCGGCGGCATACTCGACGACATGCACCTGACCCATTTCGGCCACTCCTGCATCCTCGTCGAACACCTCGGCGCGAAGCTCCTCTTCGACCCCGGAAACTTCTCCCACGGGTTCGAGGGCATCACCGGCCTTGACGCGATCCTCGTGACCCACCAGCATCCCGACCATGCCGATACCGGCCGGCTGCCCGCGCTCCTCGAGGCCAATCCCGGTGCGCAGCTGTTCTCCGACCCTCAGTCCGCGAGCTTGCTCGAGGGTGACTGGACCGCGGTGCGTCCCGGCGATTCGTTCTCCGTCGGATCGCTCACCGTGCGCGGCACCGGTGGACGGCACGCGGTGATCCACCCCGACCTGCCCGTCATCGACAACACGGCCTTCCTCGTCGGCGACGAGGAGAATCCGTCGCGGCTGCTGCACCCCGGCGACTCGCTGTACATCCCGCACGAGCGCGTGGACGTGCTGGCCCTGCCGTCGACCGCGCCGTGGCTCAAGATCTGGGAGGCGATCGACTACCTGCGCGCCGTGAATCCGCGGGTCGCGGTGCCGATCCACCAGGGCATCGTCAACGACAGCGGTCGCGGCGTCTTCTACGGCCGGTACAGCGAGATGGCGCCGGAGGGCACCGAGTTCCGCGTGCTGCCGCACGAGGACGGAGTCGAGGTCTGACGCTGCTCTGTTCCGACGGGGAGGTTCAGCGGGCGGCGGCGCGACCCGCCGCCCGCCCCGAGAAGATGCATCCGCCGAGGAAGGTGCCTTCGAGCGACCGGTAGCCGTGCACGCCGCCACCACCGAATCCGGCGACCTCACCGGCGGCGAAGAGACCCTCGAAGACCGATCCGTCCGACCGCAGGACGCGCGACGACAGGTCGGTCTCGAGCCCGCCGAGCGTCTTGCGGGTGAGCAGGTGCAGCCTGACGGCGATGAGCGGCCCGGCCTTCGGGTCGAGGATCCGGTGCGGTGCGGCGATGCGGACGACGCGGTCGGGTGCGTAGGCCCGGGCCGCGCGCACCGCCGCGACCTGCAGATCCTTCGTGTACTTGTTGTCCATCTCGCGGTCGCGGGCCTCGACCACCGAACGCACCTGCTCGTAGTCGAGCGGTGCCTCGGGGGTGAGTTCGTTCATGCCTGCGACGAGATCGGCGAGCGTGTCGCGGACGACGAAGTCGATGCCGTGCTGCTTGAAGGCCTCGACCGGTCCGGGTGCGCCCGCCTTGACGCGCTGCAACAGCAGCCGGATGCTGCGTCCGGTGAGGTCGGGGTTCTGCTCGGAGCCGGAAAGCCCGAATTCCTTCTCGATGATCTTCTGGTCGAGCACGAACCAGGTGTGGTCGTGGCCGGTGCTCACGATGTGCTCGAGGGTGCCGAGCGTGTCGAAGCCCGGGAACAACGGCACCGGTAGCCGCTTGCCCGTGGCGTCGAGCCACAGCGAGGAGGGACCGGGGAGGATGCGGATGCCGTGACCGGGCCACACCGGGTCGTAATTGGTGATGCCCTCGGTGTAGTGCCACATGCGGTCGCGGTTGACGATGTTGCCGCCGGCCTTCTCGGTGATCTCGAGCATCCGGCCGTCGACGTGCGCGGGCACGCCGCTGAGCATGTGCTTCGGCGGCTCCCCCATGCGCTTCGGCCAGTTCTTCTTCACGAGGTCGTAGTTCCCGCCGATGCCACCGGAGGTGACGATCACGGCTCCGGCGGAGAACTCGAAGTCTCCGACGACGGTGCGGGAGGACGCCACGCCGCGCGGCGCGTCGGTGGGTTCGAGGATCGCCCCGCGCACGCCGGTGGCAGCTCCGCCCGTGACGACGAGTTCGTCGACCCGGTGCCGGTGCTTCAGCGTCACGAGTCCGCGTTCGACGCCTTCGCGGAGCTTGCGCTCGAAGATCTCGACGAGACCCGGACCGGTGCCCCAGGTGATGTGGAACCGCGGGACCGAGTTGCCGTGCCCCGCAGCGTCGTACCCGCCGCGTTCGGCCCAGTTGACCATCGGGAAGATCTTCAGGCCGCGCTGCTTCAGCCAGGCGTGCTTCTCCCCGGCCGCGAATTCGACGTAGGCCTGGGCCCACCGCCGCGGCCACCGGTCCTCGACCTCGCGGTCGAAGCCGGCCGTGCCCATCCAGTCCTGCAGGGCGAGCTCGTAGGAATCCTTGATCCCGAGCCGCCGCTGTTCGGGACTGTCGACGAAGAACAGACCACCGAACGACCAGAAGGCCTGTCCGCCCACATTGTTCGAGTTCTCCTGATCGACCAGGAGAACCGTACGGCCGGCGTCGACGAGTTCGCCCACCGCTACGAGTCCCGCGAGTCCCGCCCCCACCACGATCACGTCAGCGTCCATGGCCGCAAACACTACCGAGCGAATGCGGCGACCGGGAGGTCCCGCGAGGCGGCCGGGATCACGCGGCGGTGATCCCCGTGGGGCGCCGCGGCCGGCTGTAGACGGCCGGTTCCGCACCGTGACGCAGTGCGATGTCCACGGCGGCGAGGATCGCCTGCCGGGGTCCGGGCTCGGCGAGCCGAGGAGCCGCGATCGCCAACCGGAGCAACTCGCCCCGCCGTGCCACCCGCGACGCGCCGATCACCATTGCCCGGCACCACCACGGCTCCGACTTCGCACCGTCACCGATGCCGTACACCCGCGACTTCGTCACGGTGCCTGCCGCGAGATCACGGATCCCCGCGATGTCCGCCATCACCCGGAATCCGACCTGCGGAAGTGCGGCCACCGCTCCGGGCGACGCGAGCCAGCGCGGAGGTGCGAACAGCCGCGTGCGGAGTCCCGTCTCCTCGAGCACGCGGTCGGCCGCGAGCAGGCGCAAGCGCGCCTCGTGTTCGGGCAGTACGGCGAACTCGGCGCGACGACGCTTCGTCGCCGCCTGGTCGTATCCGTGCAGCACGATCGCGTCACCGCCCTCACGCCGCTCGAGAAGCCACTCCTGCGTCGCCGGATCGCGGACGAGACGGTAGTGGTCCTTCAGGCGTGGTGCGACGAGCAGCGACAACGGCACGCCACGCGCGTCCATCTCCCGCGCGAATCCGTCCACGACATCGCGTGTGACGTCCCGGATCCCCGAGACCGACACGATCATCCGTCCGTTCATGACGCACAGCCTGCTCCACGCAGGTGAACAGACACCCGGCCTTCCGGGAAGTCCCGGTGAAAACCCGGTCGTACCGGCTCCCATCCCGCTCATCGGGACTGTGTCGACGGACACAATCGGCCGGACATAGCGTCCGGGCGTGGCAGTCCCGAATCAGACCTATACCCGCCTCCTCTCGCCCGGCACCATCGGACCCATCACCCTCGACAACCGGGTGGTGATGCCCGCCATGGACATGAATCTCTGCGAGGACGGTGAGATCGAGCAGGGTGACATCGATCATTTCGTCGCCCGCGCGGCCGGGGGTACCGGCCTGATCGTCACCGGCTGCTGCGCGGTCGCCTATCCGGCCGGGTGCGCCAGCACCAAGGAACCCGGCCTGTCCGAGGACCGTTTCATCCCCGGTCTCCGCGCTCTGGCCGATGCGGTTCACGAGGCCGGCAGCAAACTGTGCGTGCAGATGGTGCACCACGGCAAGGTCGCGCGCATCGACACCCTGCAGGACCGGCCGCAGCTCGTGCCGAGCATCCCGAAGCCACCGAGCGACATGAGCGCCATGGCCGATTGCACTCCTGAGGAGCTGCAGCGCATGGCCACCATCCAAGGCGGCAAGCAGGCCCGCTACAACGAGGCCACGGAGAGCGACATCGAGTGGTTGATCCGGATGTTCGCCGAGGCGGCGGACCGGGTCGCCGCCGCCGGAGCGGATGCCGTCGAGATCCACGCCGCCCACAACTACGTGCTCGGCGCCTTCCTGAGCCGCTACACGAACCGGCGCACCGACGAATACGGCGGGTCGCTCGAGAACCGGGCCCGGCTGACCTGTGAGGTGATCCGCGCGGTCAAGGACGCCGTCGGCGACCGTCTCGCCGTCATCGTGCGTCTGGCCGGACGGGAGTACGGGGAGACGGACGGTCTCACCGTCGAGGAATCGGCCGCTGCCGCCGTACTGTTCGAACAGGCCGGCGCCGACGCCCTCCATGTCACGGGCACCGCGCTGAACGCGTTCGCGAACTTCACCGATGGTCCGCTGCCGGACAAGGTCGGCTTCTACACCGGCGACGCCGCGGTCATCAAGCGGGCGGTGTCCATCCCGGTCATCACGGTCGGCCGCATGCTGCCGGAGGTCGGCGAGAAGATGATCGCCGAGGGCGTCACCGACTTCGTCGCGATGGGCCGTCAGTTGCTGGCCGACCCCGCTCTCGTCGCCAAGCTGAAGCAGGGACGCCCGGAACAGATCCGTCCGTGCATCAACTGCTATGTGTGCGTGCAGGAGAACTTCTGGGATGCCACCCCGATCTGCGCGGTCAATCCGGCGCTCGGCAACGAGACGCTCGTGCCGTTCGTCCGCAGCGCGACGCCGAAGCACGTCGTCGTGGTGGGTGCCGGGCCCGGCGGCCTCGAGACCGCGCGCGTCGCCACCGAGCGAGGACACCGCGTCACCGTCCTCGACAAGACCGACCGGCTCGGCGGGACCCTGTGGTTCTCGACCCTCACCACCCCCGACAACGAACGGCTGCTGAAATGGCTGACGGCCGAGGTCGCCCGCCTCGGCATCGACGTGCGGCTCGGCGCCGAGGCCACCGCCTCATCGATCCGTGCCCTGAATCCGGACGTGGTGGTCGTCGCGACGGGCGCAGTGCGGGAACGTCCCACCGTGCCGGGCGGGGACCTGCCGCACGTGCACACAGGCGACAGCATGCGTGCGCTCATGACGGGCGCGGGCGACGTCTCCGGCCAGTCGCCCGTGCTGCGGGTGATGGGCCGATTGGGCAAGCTCGTGGGTATCACCACGAGCCCTCGGAGGATCCGTGATCTGAGCCGGCGGTTCCTGCGTTTCCTGCCGATGGCGAAGGACGTCGTCGTGATCGGCGGGTCGCTCGTCGGCCTCGAACTGGCCGAGTTCATGGCCGAACGCGGCAGCCGGGTGACCCTGCTCGCCGAGGGGCAGCAGCTCGGGGTGCCGATGGCGATGCCGCGCCGGTGGACCGCCGTCAAGCACGCGCGCGAGGTGGGTCTCGAGGTGCACCGCAACGCGACCGTCGAGCGCATCACGCGGGAGACGGTGGAGTTCACCGTCGGCGGCGAGACGAAGTCGGTACGCGCCCGGATGGTCGTCGTCGCGTCCGGGGTGTCGGCGGCGGCACCGCTCGCCGAGGAGCTGGCCGGCTCGGGCATCGACGTCCGGGTCGTCGGGGACGCCGGTCGGGTCGACTACATCGAGGGCGCCGTCCACAGTGCGTGGAAGGTCGCGACCGAGCTGTGAGAGCGGGTGACGGCCGGCTCGTGCACCCACGAACCGGCCGTCACCCGTCGGGTCAGGATTTCTGGTTATCCGGTCCCACGAACCTGTCGCGGTGCACCGCCGCTTCGAGCGGGCGACCCTTGCGCCAGCCGAACCGTTCGAGGTCGGGCACCTCCTGGAGCCGGGTGACCGGCCCGACGCACAGCCACGCGATGGGACGCGCGGGCGCGCTCACTCCGACGAAGTCGGCGAGGAATTCCTCCTCGTAGAACGACACCCAGCCCACGCCGAGGCCCTCGGCGGTCGCGGCGAGCCACAGATTCTGGATCGCCAGGACGGCCGAGAAGAGACCGGACTCGTCGACGGTGTGCCGGCCGAGGATGTGCTTGCCGCCGCGTTCGGGGTCGTAGGTCACGACGATGCCGGTGCGGGACTCGGTGATGCCTTCGATCTTGATGGGGTCGAAGGTGCTCTTCCGGTCCTCGGGAAGCGAGTCGGCGAACGCCTGCCGGCAACCGGCGACGTGCCCGGCGAACTCCTTCAGACGCTGTTCGTCCTGGACGACGACGAAGTCCCAGGGCTGGGTGTTGCCGACGCTGGGTGCATGGTGCGCCGCGGCCAGGACGCGCCAGAGCACGTCCTCGGCGATCTGCTCACCGGCGAACTCTGCGCGCACGTCGCGGCGCATGCGGATGATGTCGTAGAGCGCCTCACGCGCTTCGGTCCCGAGCACGTCGATCAGGCCGGCAGGATCTCTTCGAGGGCGTCGAGGATCTCCGGCGCATCGGGTTCCGTGCGGGGACGGAAGCGCCCGGCAACCGTGCCGTCGGGGGCGATGAGGAACTTCTCGAAGTTCCACTGGATGTCGCCGGCTTCCCCGGAGGCGTCCGCGTGCTTCGTGAGCTCGGCATAGAGCGGATGACGGTTCTCGCCGTTGACCTCGATCTTCTCGAGCAACGGGAAGGTCACCCCGTAGGTCGTGGAGCAGAACTCCTGGATCTCCTCCGGCGTGCCGGGTTCCTGCCCCATGAACTGGTTGCACGGCACTCCCACGACGAACAGTCCGCGGTCGCGGTACTCCTGCGCGAGCTTCTCGAGCGCCGTGTACTGCGGGGTCAGCCCGCATTTGGACGCGACGTTGACGACGAGAACCGCGTGGCCCTCGTATGCACCGAGACTTGTGGGTTCACCCGAGAGGGTGTCGATGGGGATGTCCTGGAGAGGCGTGGTCATGGTTCCAAACTAGCTTGTGCTCCATCACTCTCCCCAACAGCAGCGCTACGTCTTCTCCCCGGAAGTCTCCGGGCCCGCCGAACCCGCTTCCGGAACTGCTCGTCCCTCCCCTTCGCCGGGAACGGGAGCACCCGACGGGAACTCCTCTGCGATGCAGGACTCGTGGACCGGCCGCCATGCGGTCGCCGAATCGGTCATCTGCGACGGCGGTGCGCCCGCCGGCACCGCGTCGAACTCGCCGAGGCAGACCGTCCGGCCGCGGCGACCATCGCGGTCTCCCGGTCGCCGAGCACGTTGACGAATCGAGCTCGGTTCTTCACAGCGACCCCCGAAGTTGTGCGGCTGGAGAGCGAGGCGTGCTTCCTCCCGGGAGTATGCTCCCGGATCCGCTTCGGAAATGGCTGTCCGCCACGAAAATTTCCGTGGCGGACAGCCGTTGTCGTAGCGGACGGAGCGGGTCAGACGGAGACCTTCTCCAGGCTCGCCGGTTCGCGCTCGGGAGCGGGCTCGTGATCGTCGACCATCATGCTCTCGTCGAACGGCAACCGTCCGCTGAGCACCTCGTCGACCCGTTCGCGGTCCACCGACTTGGTCCACGTGCCGATGAGCAGGGTCGCGATGGCGTTGCCGGAGAAGTTGGTGACGGCACGCGCCTCGGACATGAACCGGTCGACACCGACGATCAGGCCGACCCCGTCGAGCAGGTCGGGGCGGTGGCTCTGCAGACCGCCGGCCAGC
>NZ_AJVB01000156.1:0-8090 GCF_000278445.1 Rhodococcus sp. R1101 | reverse complement strand
GAGCCGTTCGAAGGGACGTCGGCGTGCGCGAAGGCGTCGAGATCGGTCTCCCGCACCTGCCCGAGCAGGTCGTGGAAGGGACGATCGTTCCGCACGTCGACGCGGAGCACGAGCGTGTTGACGAACATGCCCACGAGGTCGTCCAGTGCACGCTCGCCGCGACCGGCGATCGGGGTGCCGATGGCGATGTCCTCCGAGCCGGACACCCGGGCCAGCAACACTGCGAGTGCCGCATGCACGACCATGAACAGCGTCGTGTTCCGTTGCCTGGCCAGCTCTTCCAACGAAGCGTGCAGCTGTGGCTCGATCCGGAACCGGCTCGTGCGGCCGGCGTTGGACGCCACCTCCGGGCGAGCACGATCGGACGGCAGATCGAGCTGGTCGGGCAGGTCCGCCAGCCGATCGGTCCAGTACTTCGTCTGCCGGGAGAAGACCGAGTCCGGATCACTCTCCGAACCGAGGACCTCGCGCTGCCAGAGGGCATAGTCGGCGTACTGCACTTCCAGCGGCGCCCACGCGGGAGCTTCCCCACGCGAGCGGTTGGCGTACGCGAGCATGATGTCGCGCGCGAGCGGTCGCAGGGAGAAACCGTCGGCTGCGATGTGGTGCACCACGAGGAACAGCACATGTTCGCGGGCACCGAGAGTGAACAGCACGACCCGCAGCGGCACCTCGCGCGTGACGTCGAAACCCTCCGAGGTGAGCTGTTCGGCCCGATCGAACAGGGCGCTCTCGTCGACACGCTCGACCGGCAACTCCACTGTGTAGGGCGGCAGGATCGACTGGTGTCCTGCGCCGTCGACGTCGGGATAGACGGTGCGCAGCGACTCGTGTCGTTCGACGACGTCGCGCAGCGCGGTACGCAGTGCCTTCACGTCGAGGTCACCGGTCAGACGCACCCCTACCGGGATGTTGTTCGCGCCGGATTCGGGATCGAACCGGTTGAGAAACCACATGCGCTGCTGCGCCGGCGACAACGGAATACGTTCGGGGCGCGTCGTCCTGGCGAGCGGGACGCGTTCACCTCGGCCGGCCTCCCGTTCGACGCGCACCGCGAGTGCGGCAACGGTGCCGGCATCGAAGAGTGCACGTACCGGCACTTGCGTGTCCAGGATCGCACCGAGGCGGGAGACGACCTGGGTCGCGAGGAGCGAGTTCCCTCCGAGCTCGAAGAAGTCGTCGTCGAGCCCGACATCCTGTACGCCCAGCACATCGGCGAACACTCGCGCGACGGATTCTTCGACCGGGGTGGTGGGTGCACGGAATTCGCGGTAACGGAGGCCGAACTCCGGTTCGGGTAGCGCGCTGCGGTCGAGTTTGCCCACGGGCGTCAACGGCACCTCGTCGAGCACGATGATCTGCGAGGGGACCATGTACGAGGGCAGCGAGCGTGCGACGTGCTCGGAGAGTTCGGCAGGGACGAGCCCCGCACCGCCCTGCACGTATGCGACGAGAGCCGTTTGCCCCGAGGGCATCTCGTGGCCGACGGTGCTGGCGAACACGACGAGCGGGTGTGTCAGGAGCACGGCGTCGATCTCACCGAGTTCGATCCGGTATCCGCGGATCTTGACCTGGAAGTCCGAGCGGCCCACGAACACCAGACGACGCTCGGCGTCCCAGCGCACGATGTCGCCGGTGCGGTACATCCGAGCGCCCGGCACGCCGAACAGGGCCGCGACGAACCGCCCTGCGGTGAGACCGGGACGATGATGGTATCCCCGGGCGAGTACGTCACCCGCCAGATAGAGCTCGCCGGGTACCCCTGTGGGAACCGGTCGCATCCGGCCGTCGAGAACGAGAGCGTGCACACCCGCGGTGGGTGCGCCGATCGTGATCGGCCCGTCGGCCTCGAGCTGTTCGCGAGTCGAAACGATCGTGGTCTCGGTCGGCCCGTAGGCGTTGAAGAATCGCCGGCCGGGAGCCCAGCGCGCTACGAGGTCCGGAGTGGACGCGTCGCCACCGACGTTGAGGGTGTGCAGCGAGTCCAGGTCGCCGGGATCCACCGAACCGAGTACCGCCGGGGTGATCACGGCGTGCGTGACCTTCGTCTGCGCGATGAGTGCCCGCAGTTCGGCACCACCGTAGATCGACGGCGGCGTGATGACGAGTTCGGCGCCCGTCGAACCCGCCATCGTCCAGTCCAGCACGGAGGGATCGAAACTCGGCGAACAGATGTGCAGGATCCGGGACCGGGCGGTCACCCCGTACAGTTCGACGGTTTCCCGGACCAGACCGGCCAGGCCGCGGTGGGTGACCCCGACGCCCTTCGGGCGACCCGTCGAACCCGAGGTGTAGATGACGTACGCGAGATGGTCGACTCGCAGCGACGCCGTGCGGTCGGCATCCGTGATCGGGGCCGCCGACCGGGCGGAGTAGTCGGCGACGAACGCATCGTCGTCGAGCCGAACCCATTCGGTCCGGGAGGGCAGCTTCGCCGCGTGCGCCGTCGCGGTCAGCCCGAGCAGGGCTCCCGAGTCGTCGAGCATGTGGGCGACGCGTTCGATCGGGTATTCCGGGTCGATCGGCACATAGGCCGCACCCGTCTTCGCGACCGACCACACCCCCAGCACCATTTCCCACGAACGAGGGAAGGCGAGTGCAACGAGCTCGTCGGGACCGGCACCGCGTCCGATCAGATACCGTGCGATCCGGTTGGACCGTTCGTCGAGGTCCCGGTAGGTCAGGACGGTGTCGCCCGCCCGGACGGCAATGCGATCGGGATGGTCGGATACCGCGGAGGTGAGCAGTTCCACGAGCGTCGCCGTCCGCGCGACCGCCCGTCCACGGACGGAGAGCAAGTGCTGCGCCTCTCCGTCCGAGAGGATCTCGAGATCACCGACTGCAGTCGATGCATCGGCGACGACCTCTTCGAGCATCCGGACGAATCGCGCACCGAAATCGGAAACGGTATCCGCATCGAACAGGTCGGTGGCATAGGACAATTCGACGACGTAACCACCGTCCGTCCCGGCGCCGTCCTCGTCGAGGACGGTGACGGCGAGATCGAACTTCGACAGGTCGCTGTCGAACGCCAGATTCGAAACCGACAGTTCCGGCAGCTCGAACGAGACCGGGCCGATGTTCTGGAAGGCGAGCATCACCTGGAACAGCGGATTGTGCGCCTGGGTGCGCACGGGGGCCAGGACGTCGACGAGCCTCTCGAACGGAACATCCGCGTGTGCGAACGCCCCCAGGTCCACGTCGCGTACGTGGCCGAGAAGTTCCTCGAACGGAGCCGAGACGTCGACCTGTGTACGCAGCACGAGCGTGTTGACGAACATGCCGACGAGCTCGTCGAGGACACGCTCACCGCGGCCGGCGATCGGGGTGCCGATCGCGATGTCGTCCGACGCGCTCATGCGTGCGAGGAGCGCTGCGAGCACCGCGTGCACGACCATGAAGTCCGTCGTCCGATGTTCCTTCGCGAGGCGTCCGATCGCGGCCCGCAGCTCTGCGCCGACGGTGAATCGCGACGTCGCTCCACGGTAGGAGGCGACGGCGGGCCGAGGACGGTCGACCGGGAGGTCCAGGCTGTCCGGCAGATCCTTCAGCGCTTCCATCCAGTAGTCGATCTGCTGCGCTACCAGGGAATCCGGGTCTTCCTCGGAGCCGAGGACATCGCGCTGCCAGAGGGTGTAGTCAGCGTACTGGATGTCGAGCGGTTCCCAGCCGGGCGCCTCCCCGGTGGACCGAGCGGCGTAGGCGATCATGATGTCGCGCGTGAGCGGTCCCATCGAGAACCCGTCCGCCGCGATGTGATGCAGCACGGCTACGAGCACGTGCTCGTCCGGAGCCGACTCGAAGAGCCGGACGATCAGGGGGACGTCGCGAGCAAGGTCGAACGGGGTCGCGGCGAGCTGTCGGAGTTCGGCAGGAAGATTCGCCGGGTCGATCGACAGCGGTTCGAGTCGGATCGTGACATCGGCCGGGGCGAGCACCTTCTGGTATCCGTAGCCGTCGATGTCGGGGTAGACGGTGCGTAGCGACTCGTGACGCGAGATCACGTCGTGGAGCGCGGCTTCGAGGGCCTCGACGTCCAGCTTGCCCGACAGATGCACGGCGACGGGGATGTTGTTCACCGCCGACTCGGGGTCGAAGCGGTTGAGGAACCACATGCGCTGCTGGGCGAGCGACAGCGGCACCCGTGCGGGTCGCGGACCGGCGACGAGCGGGATCCGGTCGATGCCGGACGACGCTGCCTCCACAGCCGCGGCGAGACCTTCGACGGTGGACGACTCGAAGATCGCACGCAGCGCCGTCCGGCCGCCGAGGGCTTCGCCGATGCGGGAGACGGCCTGCGTCGCGATCAGCGAGTTGCCACCGAGCGCGAAGAAGTCGTCGTCGAGACCGACGCGGTCGAGTCCGAGGACATCGGCGAAGACCGACGCGACGATCTGTTCGACCGGCGTCGTGGGAGCACGGAACTCCTTGACCTCGAAGACAGGAGCCGGCAGGGCCTTGCGATCGAGCTTGCCCGACGATCCGAGCGGGAACTCGTCGAGCACGACGTAGACCGCCGGCACCATGTAGGCCGGCAGCGAGCCGGTGAGACGACGCGAGACGGAGGCGGTGTCGAGCGACCGCCCGTCGGCGGCGACGAGGTAGGCGACGAGATGCTCACCGGAGTGGGCGTCCGAGCGCACCAGCACGACGGCCCGGTCGACGTCGTCGAGCGCGAGCAGGGCCGTCTCGATCTCGCCGAGTTCGATGCGCAGACCGCGCAGCTTGATCTGGAAGTCGGTCCGGCCGATGTATTCGAGTTCGGCACGTGCTGCGCCTGCGTCGGAGACCTCCCGGGCGACCCATCGCACGAGATCGCCCGTGCGATAGAGCCTCTCCCCCGCCTCGAACGGTGAGGCGACGAAGCGCTCCGCAGTCAGGTCCGGCCGCGCCACGTAGCCCCGTGCCAGCTGGACACCCGACAGGTAGAGCTCACCCGCGACACCGACCGGCACCGGGTGCAACCGGCCGTCGAGGACGTGGACACCGGTGTTCCAGACCGGGACACCGATGGGCACCGACACGGCGTCGGCCGCGGTGACCTCGTGGTAGGTCACGTCGACGGCCGCTTCGGTCGGGCCGTACAGGTTGTGCAGGCGAGCGCCCGGCAGGATCGTCCGCAGGCGTGCGGCGACCGATGCGGGCAGCGCCTCGCCCGACGCGAAGACCATCCGCAGCGACGACGCCGACGCGGCGGCGTTCTCGGCGACGAAGACCGCGAGCATGGACGGCACGAAGTGCGCGACCGTGACGCCGCGCTCCGCCATCACCCGCGCGAGATAGGCCGGATCCCGATGCCCCTCGGGCAGCGCGATCTCGAGCCGTGCACCGATCTGCAGGGGCCAGAAGAACTCCCACACCGACACGTCGAAGGTGAACGGCGTCTTCTGCAGCACCACGTCGTCGTGGGTGAGTCCGTACTCGTCCTGCATCCACAGCAGGCGGTTGACGATCGCACCGTGCGGAACCGACACGCCCTTCGGCCGGCCCGTCGAGCCGGACGTGAAGATGACGTACGCGGTGTTCGCAGGGGTGAGCGCGGCGGTGCGCTCGGCGTCGGTGACCGGGCCGGACGGCAGGTCCGACAGGTCGAGCGTGTCGATCTCGATCGTGGGCACCGCAGCGTTCGTCTCGAACGCGTCGCGGGTGGTGGTCAGCACCGCCACCGGCGCCGCCGTCCCGAGGATGTACGCATTGCGTTCGGCGGGCTGATCGGGGTCGAGCGGAAGGTAGGCACCGCCGGCCTCGACGATCGCATACATGCCGACGAGGAGGTCGAGGGAGCGGCGCACCGCGAGTCCGACGGTCGACTCGGGGCCGACGCCCTGCGAGATCAGGTGGCGGGCAAGCCGGTTCGCGCGCGCAGCGAATTCCGCGTAGGTGAGCTGTTCGCCCTCGAAGGCCACGGCCACGGCGTCCGGATCCGTCGCCACCCGGTTGTCGAACAGATCGACGAGAGTGGCCGGTTCCAGTGCGTGCGCGGTATCGTTCCACGACTCGAGGACCGCGTGACGCTCGTCGCCGCCGAGCAGGTCGATATCCCCGACGGCGACCTCCGGCTCGCGCACCACGGCCTCGAGGATGCGGACGAAGCGATCGGCGAAGCCGCGCACCGTCGCACGATCGAAGAGATCGGTCGCGTAGGTGAACGCCGCTCCGAGACCGTCGGGCGTGCCGTCCTCCGCGAAGTCCTCGGTGAGGGTGAGCTGCAGGTCGAACTTGGCGACCGCCGTGTCGATGTCGAGCACGTCGAGGGTGAGTCCGCGCAGTTCGACGTGCGCGGCCCGCAGGTTCTCGAACGAGAGCATGACCTGGAAGAGGGGATGCCGGGCGGTGGACCGGGCCGGGTTGAGCACCTCGACGAGTCGTTCGAAGGGCACATCGGCGTGGCCGAAGGCACCGAGCGCCGCGTCGCGTGCCCGCGCCAGATGCGAGGTGAACGGCGTACCCGAATCGACCTCCGTGCGCAGCACGAGGGTGTTGACGAACATGCCGATGAGGTCGTCGAGCGCCTGCTCACCGCGACCGGCGACGGGTGTGCCGATCGCGATGTCGTCCTGGCCGGACATCCGCGCGAGCAGCACGCTCAGAGCGGCGTGCACCACCATGAACAGCGACGCGTTGCGGGTGCGCGCCAGCGCCACGAGCTCGCGGTGCAACTCCGGGTCGATCGAGAAGTCCACGGTGGCACCGGAATAGGACTGCATGGCCGGCCGCGGGCGGTCGGCGGGCAGATCGAGCTGATCGGGTACGCCGGCGAGGGTGCGACGCCAGTAGTCGAGCTGACGGGAGATCAGTGACTGCGGATCGTCCTCGGATCCGAGTACCTGCCGCTGCCACAGCGTGTAGTCGGCGTACTGCACCGGGAGCGGCGCCCACGACGGCTCCTCCCATTCGGTGCGCGCCGTGTAGGCGACCATGATGTCGCGCGCCATCGGACCGGTGGACCAGCCGTCCGCCGAGATGTGGTGCACGACGAGCGCGAGCACGTGTTCCTCGTCGCCGAGTTCGAACAGCTCTGCGCGGATGGGCACGTCCGACGTCACATCCAGTCCGGTGAAGACCAGGCGACGCACCGCCGCGGGCAGCTCCCCGGGGGTGATCCGGGTGGGGGTCAGGTCGGGCACGACCTCCGCTGCGGCACGGACGACCTGATGCGGTCCGTCCGGCGAGTCGGGGAAGACGGTGCGCAGCGACTCGTGCCGGTCGATGACGTCCATGATCGACACCTGTAGTGCCGCGACGTCCAGTTCGCCGGTCAGACGCAGCGCCATCGGGAGATTGTAGGTGGCCGAGCGCGGATCGAAACGGTTGAGGAACCACATCCGCTGCTGCGCCAGCGACAGCGGAACCCGTGCGGGCCGCGGCAGTTTCGTCAGCGCGACGCGCGCGCCACGACCCGCCTCCTGCTCGACGCGCACCGCCAGCGCCGCCACCGAGCTGGATTCGAACAGCGCTCGTACCGGCACCTGTGCATCGAGCGCGACACCGAGCCGGGAGACCACCTGCGTGGCGAGCAGCGAGTTGCCACCGAGTTCGAAGAAGTCGTCGTCGAGACCGACTCCCTGTACGCCGAGAACTTCGGCGAAGACATTCGCGACCGTCTCCTCGATGGGAGTCGTCGGGGCGCGGAACTCGCGGTAGCTGATGCCCAGCTCGGGTTCGGGCAGGGCGCGGCGATCGAGTTTGCCGACGGGGTTGAGCGGCACCTCGTCGAGCACGATGATCTGCGAGGGCACCATGTACGAGGGCAGCGACCGGCCGACGTGATCGGCCAGCACGGCAGGATCGATCTGCTGATCTCCGTGCACGTACGCGACGAGCGCCGTCTGGCCCGACGGCATCTCGTGCCCGACGGTGGTCGCGAAGTCGACCAGGGGGTGGGTCAGCAGCGCCGCGTCGATCTCACCGAGTTCGATGCGGTACCCGCGGACCTTGACCTGGAAGTCGGAGCGGCCCGCGAACTCGATGCGTCCCTGCTCGTCCCAGCGAACGACGTCGCCGGTCCGGTACATACGCGTTCCGGCCGAACCGAACGGGTTCGCCACGAACCGGTCGGCGGTGAGCGACGGACGGCGGTGATAACCCCG
>NZ_AJVB01000155.1:0-8208 GCF_000278445.1 Rhodococcus sp. R1101 | reverse complement strand
ACGGCCGACCAGATCCGCCTCGTCTACGAAACCAATGTCTTCGGGCTGGTGCGTGTCACGCACGCATTCCTGCCCCTGTTGCGGGCTGCGACCGCCCCTTCGGTCGTCAATGTCACCAGCGGACTCGGATCGTTCACGATGACCCAGGACCCGGAACGAGTCGAGTCGCAGTACCCGCTCGCCGCCTACGGCTCATCGAAGAGCGCGGTCACGATGCTGACAATGCAATACGCCAAGACCACCCCCGACGTTCGCTTCAACGCGGTGGACCCCGGCCGGACTGCAACCGAATTCACCGGCCGGGTCGGACACAGCGTCGAGGACGGCGCCGAGGCAGCGGTGCGCATCGCCACCCTGGGAGCCGACACGCCCACCGGCACGGTCACCGACCGCGCCGGGGTGCTCCCCTGGTGATGCGACAGGCTCAACGCGGCGACTCCGAGGAAAAACGGGCGGCGCCGCTGGAGTTGTTCTACGACCTCGTGTTCGTCTTCGCCATCAGTCAGGTCTCACACCTGCTGCTGGAGCACCTTACCTGGGCCGGCGCAGGCCGAGCGGTGCTGATCCTCCTCGCGATCTGGTGGTCGTGGAACTACACCACGTGGGCCACCAACGAGCTCGACCCGGAAACCAACGCCGTGCGCATCCTGCTGATCGCTCTGATGCTCGCAAGTCTGCTCATGGCGATCGCAGCACCGGAGGCCTTCGGCAGCAAAGGACTGCTGTTCGCTGCCGCTTACGTCTCGATCCAGGTGGGCCGTCATCTCTTTCTGACGTTCGTCGTCGCCGCGAAAGGCACGATCGAACGCGAACGAGCCGGCCGGATCCTCATCTGGTTGACGGTCGCCGGCATGTTCTGGATCGCCGGCGGTTTCGCCAGTGATGAAGCACGCGTGGGTGTGTGGATCGTCGCACTGGCGCTCGACTACTGCGCGCCGCTCTTCTACTTCCGTGTCCCCGGCCGGCCTCGGTTGGCGGGCGGGACATGGGATCTGGCCACCGACCACTTCGTCGAACGGTTCGGGCTCTTCGTCATCGCCGCCCTCGGAGAGACAATCGTCATCACCGCTACGACCGTGGCCGATCTTCGGCTCGATGTGATGACTGTGACCGCGTTCGGCGGAGCGTTTGTCGGGACGGCGGCCTTGTGGTGGCTGTACTTCACCTCGACCCGAGAGCTGGCTCACAACGCCCTCGCTCGATCCTCTTCTCGAACACAGTTGGCCCGCGACTCCTACACCTACGGGCATGTCCTGATCGTCGCGGGCATCATCCTGACGGCAGTCGGCGACGAGTTGGTCATCACACACCCCACCGATCGCTTGTCGTCCGCACAGATGATTGCGGTCATCGGCGGACCCACCCTCTACCTCGTTGCCCAAACTGTACTTCGGCTACGGGCCACACGAACCATCAGTGCTCCACTGGTGGGTGGAACGCTCGCGTGTCTCGCCATCGGGATCGTCGGCACGGCTCTGCCGGGTGTAGCTGTCAGCGCGCTTCTTGTTACCGTCCTGGTTGCTGTCGTTCTCGTTCAGGAAGCGCAACGAAGAAGGGCCACACAGGAGGTCCGATATCGGTCTCCTTCTGGAGTGTGACGTCGGTCGGGTCGTTCCGCAAACCGATCACCGATGTGCCGGGACGAGCGGTGATCGTGGCTGTCCGTGCCTGTAGCAGTGCCGCCACGCACGACGCAGAGGCGTATGGGGATTCGGGAGGACGTCGATGAGCGGTGACCGTGAGGCGGTGTGGGCGTCGCTGTTGGTGGCTGCAGCGCTCAGCGGCGTCGTCGGCGGTGGGCTCGGAGTCGTGGCAGCGATAGTGGTGGTGGAGGTCTTGCAGGCGCGCCGGGTCGGGTGCTTCCTCACCCGGATCGATGGGCAGGGCAGTTGGAGCTGCCCGGACGGAATCGCTTATGTCGTTCCGGTCCTGGCTACCGTCTCGGTGATCTGGATGATCGTAATGCTGTTCTTCGTGTACCGGGAGTTTCGTGGTGCAGGCGCCGAGAGCCGCTTCCGCGCGGCGACCATCTCGAGCACCGTCGCCGCGGTTCCTCTGATCATCCAAGTGGCGGCGACGGTGCCGGCCGGTGTGGCCGGTGGTGTCGATCCGGGCCTGGTCTCGCTGGGAACCGTGATGTGCGTTGCGGGGATTGCGGTGTTGATATTTCGGCGCCGCAGCCGGACGGGCTTCGTGGTGTCGTGCGCGGTGTCGGCGGTGTCGGCGGTGTCGGCCCTGGTGGTGGCGCCGTCTGTGGTTCTGCTCGCTCCGGTCCTTGTCGCCGGGGCGGGAGCGTTGGTGGCGGCAATCGTGCTCACTGTGACGGGAACACGATCAGGTGATCCGCTGCCGCACTGAGCGGGCGGAACGCGCTGGGTGGGTGCTTGTCGTCCAGCGCGGTCGATTCGTGGTGGACCAGCGCGCGGTTCGGAGGTGATGGCTCCGACCGTCGTCAAGCGCCGCCTCGCCGACGTGCGCCGCCCGGTGTAGCTGTCGGTCGGCGAGTCTCGGGTGCGGAGGCGTGCGTGGGGTGCCTGGGATCGGAGGTTCCCTCGGCCTGCGCCACCGTCGACCGAACCCCGCGCGATCACACTCGGCACCTGATCCGGTTCGGTGCGCGACGTCCGGTCTCAGGCACCCTGAGCGGGGCCGCACCGCCGCCGACTCGACGATGATGTCGTGTCGGGCGATCGATCACCGCCATGGTCGTGTACCACGACGAGAAGTACCGCACGATCGTCGGAAACCGACCGTATGCGATGTGGTGTATTCGAGTCGAAGTACATGCTGTCGCCTTGCTCCAGAACGATCACCCGGTTCGGGATCGTCACCTCCACGACTCCACTCTGGACGAAGATGAACTCCTCTCCCGCATGCTCCATGTACTCGGAGCCGGCTTCGGTGGTCGGATGAACGATGAACGGCTGCATCGACTTCCTGACCATCCGCGTGGCCATCGCGTCGTAGACGGCAGCACTGGTCGAGGCGTCTTCCGGTATCTGCACACGCTCGTTGTGCCGTTCCACTGTCATCACCGTCTCGTCGGGATTCTCGGAGAACAATTGGCCCACATCAGTATCGAGTGCACGAGCGATCTTGAGTGCAACCGCGATCGATGGCGTGCTCAACCCCCGTTCGACCTTCGACAGGTAGCTCTTGGTGAGCCCCGTGCTGCTGGCCAGAGCATCAAGCGTCAAACCCGCTCTGCGCCGATGCGACCTGAGAAACGCTGTCACGTTTCGTCCCTCCTCCTGTACCTCGTGGTCCTGGACAAATCTACTCAAACCCTTCGACGGTTGCATGCAGGACACTTTGTGTCCTATCGTCTACATAGTGTCTTCGTGTCTACGGAAAGGGCGCTCGGATGTCTACGACGATGAACCTCGGTAAGGCCGAGTTGATGGATACCGCCAAGAAGGCGATGCTCACCCAAATCCCCAAAGCTCAATGGACCGATCGTCAGAAGATCGCACTGACCTGCCGAGCGCTGTATGACGCCGGCCACGACTCCGGCCTTGCGGGACAGATCTCGGCGCGCGGAGAGGAGCCGGGCACGTTCCTGACGCAGCGGCTCGGGCTCGGCTTCGACGAAATCACGGAGGGGAATCTCCTTCTTGTGGACGAGGACCTCAATGTTCTCGAAGGTGACGGTATGGCCAACCCTGCCAATCGTTTTCACAGCTGGGTGTATCGCGCGCGTCCGGATGTCAACTGCATCGTGCATACGCATCCACTTCATGTGGCGGCGCTGTCCATGCTCGAGGTTCCCCTGCAGATCTCGCAGATGGACATGGCGCCGCTCTACGACGACTGCGCCTTCCTGCCTGATTGGCCCGGGGTGCCGGTCGGCAACGAGGAAGGTGAGATCATTTCTGCGGCACTAGGGGACAAGCGGGCGATTCTGCTTGCACATCACGGACAGCTCGTGGCGGGCTCCACGATCGAAGAAGCGTGCTCCCTCGCGCACCTGATCGAGCGGGCGGCGCGACTGCAATTGCTCGCGATGGCCGCCGGCGACATTCAGCCGCTGCCGCCTCGCCTCGCAAAGGAGGCTCACGATTGGACGCTCACCCCGCGACGCAGTGATGCGAATTTCGCCTACTACGCCCGCAAAGCACTGCGCTCACATCCGGATGTGATCGAGAACAAGTAATTCCACCACGTTCAGTACGCACCCGCACAACACACTTGGAGCATTAATGACCAGTACCGTCTCCGGAATCGTCGCCTATCCCGTGACACCGTTCGAAACCGCTGACAACGATGTGATCAATGTGGAGATTCTCCGCCTGCTGATCGACCGGATGATCGATGCCGGTGTCGACGCCATTGCGCCTCTCGGTAGCACCGGGGAAGCGGCTTACCTCGATCACAGCGAATGGATAACTGTGGCAACCGAATCCATCCAGACCGCCGAAGGGCGTGTAGCGACGATCGTCGGGGTCTCCGACCTGACCACAGCAGGTACGGTGCGACGCGCGAAGATCGCCGAGCGTCTCGGGGCGACGGCAGTGATGGCTTTGCCGACGTCGTACTGGCGCCTCACCGAGGAGGAAGTGCGAACCCACTTCACCACCCTTGCCGATTCCATCGGAATCCCCGTCATGGTGTACAACAACCCAGCCACGACCGGCATCGACATGCAGCCCGAACTTTTGTTCGATCTGTTCAGCAATGTCGAGAACATCACGATGGTCAAGGAATCGACCGGAGACGTGACGCGCATGCACCGCCTCCGCGAGCTCAGCGGTGGGGAGCTTCCATTCTTCAATGGAAGCAACCCGCTGGCCCTGGAAGCGCTGCGCGCGGGGGCGAAAGGCTGGTGCACGGCTGCGCCGTGCTTGATCCCTCACGAGATTGTCGACTTCTACCGCGTGGTCGCTACAGGAGATGCCGAACAAGCGGACACCATCTTCCGCCGCCTCCGTCCCTTCCTCGACACGATCGTCAGTCGGGGGCTGCCCACCACGATCAAGTCCGGCCTGAAGGGCCTCGGAATCGACGCCGGCCTCCCTCGCAGGCCGCTGCTTCCCCTCGGTGATCCCGAGGCGGGCAGGCTCCGCGACCTCATTGGCGAATGTGTATCGCATGCAGATGTCCCACGCGGCAACTGACAGGGACTTACGCTACCTTGCCGTTCGCTCCGCGCGCTGACCGAACTGCAGGCGTGGACGGCCGGTGCGATCGTCATCGGCGTGTTTACCTCTTCGGATCTCGGACGTGGGTGGCTGCCGCTGGCCGAGACCGGCACCTACCATCTGGTCCCGGCCTTGGTCACCGCGCTCGTCGGCCTGGGCGCTGCGGTGGCCGGGGTGGGACTGCTGCTACGCCGCCGCCAGGGCACACGTGACCCGGCGCCGCTCAGTGCTCGGTGACCGCCGCGCAGGTGATCACCCCCGCACGGTCAGCGGCGCCGGATCGATATCGACTCCGGATCCGGTCGCGATCAGCGCGAACACCACCTGCCGGCCCTCGTCGCGCACCTCGAGGTCGATGCCGTCGGTGCTGTGAAACTGCGGTCATCACGACACCAGACATTCACGTCTTCGATAGCAGCCCGATGGCCTGCGGTCTGCCGGTCGGCAGGTAGGGCGCCATCCCCGTGGGGATAAGTTGGATGCGATCGGTGCGCTCCCGATGTCGCGAGGGGATCCATTGGCATTCAGGAGGATTCAACGAGGGAGCCATGGTTCGATGGCCTATCGTGTGGTCGCGCTGATCGGCATCGCTGTCGGTGCGGTGGTATATGGCGCGGCGTTCTTCGTCAACGCGCCGATCGAGGTCTGCATCGATCAGGCGACACCAGGTGCAGCAGAGGCCGGTTCGCGGGAGGCGACAGCGGCGAGCTTCAGCACGACGTGGGTAGGTATCGTCGGGTCTCGTTGCGAGCTGGCGTTCACGTCGGGCGTTCATGTCGATGACCTCGTCGTGGAGTGGGGCCCGTCAGGTATCGCGATCGTTGGTCTTGTCGTTGCCGTGGTCTCACTGGGGATCTGGTTCCGTTTACGCGGCGGACGTCGACGAGCGAGGGGTGATCGGCTCTATCATCAGTGGTATCCGTGAAGCAGCCCGAGGAAACCCGAGCTTCCGGATGTCCACCGAAGGTTCGACATGTCTGGCGTTGCGATGACCGCCGGAAGCCACCGAACGTCGAACGAAACGGTCGTTACCATAGGAGGTATGGAGCGCTCTGTTCGATCGAACCCATCCTTTGATGAGGGAAGCATCGAAGGACCGAAGACTCGGTCACGAATCGGCCGGCTGTTCCGATGGCTGAGTTTCCGCCTTCGCCACCTCATGGATGATCGAAAGCCCAGTGGATATTCGAGCCTCGCGCCGCGGCGTCCGGACGGCACCCGTGGACCGATCTTTCCCTTCAATTCGAGTGGCGGCGGCGCCGGATCCGGTGGGGCGTAGACCAATGCTCGGGGTTCGTTGCGGGCGGGTGTAGCTGCATCTCACTGCGTCGGGGTCCTCCGGTACGAGGCCCGGACGCAGCGACCGGCTGATCCGAGCGAAAAGTCGTTTCAGTGCAGCGTAAGTCGTTGATCGGAGCCGTCGGCGAAGCCCGGTGCAGTTCCACGATCCGGCGACCGGACTTGACGTCGCCGTTTCGGACGGGGGTCCTCGCGAGCGTATTCGCCGCGCGCTCTCGATCGCCCGAATGGCGAAGAGGATTACCGATCGCGGACGATCGTCGAAGAATCGGCCCCGCAGAACACGTCCTGTACTGGCCGGTCGAACACGGCACTGACATGCATTGCCAGGTCCGAACTCGGCCGCTGGTCTCCCCGCTCGAGTGCGCCCGATCGTCTGTGCGTGCGCCCCGCTCAGTGCCGCCGGTTGTCGGTGGGACAGTCCGTGCTTGCGCCGTAATTCCCGAACACTGTTGCCGAGGCGACGTGTTGTCCCGTTCCGAGGCATGCGTCCATTTCAGAAAAACCAACGAAAAACAATGTTCTGAAACTGAATGATGGGTTGGCCTGGGCAGAACAGGTCGTGTCGGATCCCGAGACCGACCGTAAGTTCCCCGGCCGAGGGAACTGTCGACCGGCGCGCTACGCCTTTTCCTATCAGCTGCCGCACGTTCATTGCCGCGTCGTCAAGCCTGCCGCGAGGCCGGCAACCCCTCGCGACCGGCCTCGTCCATGTGGTGAACCTTCGCCGACACGGTCGGAGCTTTGCGACCTTGACGTCTTCGGTCATCGGGTGGCTGCCAGCCGATTGTGCGTCGTAGCGGATTCCCCACCCGCCCATGTTGGGGATCTCGTGTCGATCATCCGGTCCGGTTTCAGCCAGGTTGCTCTATCCGGGTGGCCCGATAATGGTAGCCGTCCTGATCGGTGACCTGTTCCCAATCGAGGACCACGGTGGCTCCGACGGCTACGGTACGAAAGCCCTCGCCGATGATGGTGCTGTAATGCGCCCAGCATCCGCCGGGGGTCTGGTCGGAATCGATCACTCCCCAGCCCTGTTCGTCGTTCCACGCCCGGACCGTGCCGACAGTTTGGCCGGTCACCCGAGACGAGTCGGGGACAGGGGCGGAGGGTTCGTCGGTGAAGTGCTCTTCCTCGATGCGGCCGTCGGGATGAACCGACCACGCCCGCGCCCCGAATCCGGCAGGACGACGGACCGGTTGTTCTCCGGCCGGCCATGCCCGCACACACTCGAATTCGAATTCGACACCCGCCGCCGGGTTCTCGGCGCGGACCCATTCGAACTCCACCTCGTGGCCCGGCGTCAGAGCGGGAAACCCGTCCACCGCCACGGCCGCGAAGTCGACATGACATCCCCCGGGAACCTCATCGCCGTCGATCACACCCTGCATGCGCTCGAGATCCCAGCTGCGAACCACACCTCGACTCGACACCGCGCCGTGATCTCCCGCCCCGGTTTCCTCGACACTGTCGCCGGCTGCAACCCCATCGGGGCCGGATACAGCACCGACCGTCCATATCCCCACTGCTGCGACCGCGGTCAGCATCACCGCGGCAGTGACGGCCCGTACCGCTGTGCGCACCACGTCTCCTTCCGCCTCGGTGATCCCCGCATTCCGACACTGGCGACGACTGCGGTGCGGAAAGTCCGGGTGTGCACCACCGGACTTCCCGTCGGCCCACGCACAACGGGGAGGAATGCGCGGACCGAGCGGCCCCGTCGCTCCGAGGAGGGAGAAGGAGCGGGGACCACCGATAACCACATATGGAC
>NZ_AJVB01000154.1:0-8255 GCF_000278445.1 Rhodococcus sp. R1101 | reverse complement strand
CACGCGGGGGCGGTGTGCGTCCCGGATCGGAGGATCCTCCGTCCGGCAGCGGATCTCCTCGGGGCGGGTGTCGGTGTTGCTCATGCCGCTCGACTCCTCTCGGTGGTCGCGTCGGTCGACCTTTCCAGTGTGTCACATTTGATTGCGTAGTCAACTAACTGGGGTAGACTGGACTTCATGGGAGAAACGACGTGGCTGAACGACGACGAACAGCGACTGTGGCGTGCCTATCTGGATGCGACCCGCCTGCTGTTCCAGAATCTCGACAAGCAGTTGCTGCGGGATTCCGACATCTCCTTCACCGACTTCGAGATCCTCGTCCTGCTCTCCGAGGCGCCCGACCGCAGGATGCGCATGCGCGACATCGCGGATGCCAGCACCACGACCCGCAGCGGGATCACCCGAGCGGTCTCCCGCATGGAGAACGCGGGATGGGTGCGGCGCGTGGAGTGCGAATCCGATCGACGCGGGGCCTGGGCGGAACTCACGGAGGCCGGCTACGCGCGACTCGCCGCAGCGGGCCCGGGCCACGTCGACGCGGTCCGCGAGAACATGTTCGACCTGCTCTCCCCCGACGACATCACCTCCATGACCGAGACCTTCACCCGCATGCGTGACCGCATGATCGACGGTAAGCGGTCGGCCGCCACCTCCTAGCGGGTCCGCCCCTGTCGTCGGGACGACGACGCCGGCCCGCTCACCGATTCGGTGGACGTCGGTACGGCCGCCGAAGGTGGGTCACGACCGATCCCCGAAGCATTGCGCGTCGCGTCCGAGAGGTTCCGGCTCGCCTACGGCATCAGGTGCGATCGAAGGTCGCGCACCCTGTCTGCAACGAATTCATCGCCGATGCCGTGGGTTCATCCACAGGCCGGCCAGGACCCGGTGGCTCCCCCGGTTCTCTCGAGTTAGAGTGCTCGCCACACTGATCTTCGAGGGGGGTTCGATGAGCGGTCTGTTTCCCGGTGCCGGAATCCGGGTGGTGCCCGACGGAGTTCGAGCGTTCGGGACGACGAATCTTCGTGCGGCCGAGCACGTCGCGCAGGCAGGGGCGTTCGACCTGCAGGCCAACATCTCCGCGCTGAGTCCGGCCATGGGACTCATCGGAAGCGAGTTCCTCGCGGTGTTCGCAGCAGCGCAGTCGGAGCACACCCGCGCCGTCACACAACTGTCGTGGGCCTACGCGTCCAACGGCATCGCCGCACACGAAGCCGCCGCCGGCTACGAAACCGCCGACACCGGAACGGCTTCGGCCCTCTCCGACGCCGCGGGAGGACTGTGATGCAGGGATCGGTCGCAGACGCCGCAGCAGCACCCGTCACCACACCGACCGTTCTCGACGCACTTCGCGCGTCACCGATCGGACCGGTCCTCGACGCCCCGCTTCCCGTACCACCGCAACCCGTGCTCCCCGAGCCGGGTCTGCCCGTCCTCGAAGCGAACACGATCGTCGAACTGCTCGAATCGATTCCGGTGCCGGTGCTGCCCGATCTCGAGGTGATCGTGCGGCCGCTCACCGAACTCGGCTCGATGTTCGGCACCGGCATCCTCGACTCCCTCGATCCCACGGCGATCCTGCATCAGGGTTCGCGCCTGCTCGAGACCGCGACCACTCTCGGGCGCAGTGCGCTGCACGCGCTTCCGGAGTCGTGGGAGGGTGCGACGGCCGACGAGGCCACCGGTCACGGCGTCCGGGCTCAGCAGTCCGCGCTCGAACTGGCCGACCGCGGCGACCGGATCGGCGACGTCACCCGCGCCGCCACGGCGAGCGTCGAACGCGGCAACGTCGAATTGACCGGCATCGCACAGTCGTTCGTGGCCACGGCGGTCGCGGCCGCCCCTGCTCTGGTGACACCGCCGGGTCAGGCCGCTCTGCTGGCGTCGGCCGCACAACACCTTCAGGCGGCACTGGCCGTCGTCGCGCGTACGCGAGGCGAACTGGCGGTCCACACCGCCGCGATGACCCCGTTGACCGCCCCTGTTCCGGTGCCCGCGCCGGTCGCGGTGGCGGGGGTGCACGAGATGCGCACGATCGCCACGGCCGCAACCGATGTCGCGTCGAGTGCCGCTGCACCGTTCACCGCGGCCGCCGCTCACACCCCGACCGCTCCCACCGCCTACGCATCGACCGTGCCCACCGCGCACACGGCGGTCCCCACCGTCGGTGCGACCGTCGCAGGCTCGGCCGGAACGGTGTCGGCGGGAGTCTTCGCCGGTCACGGCAGCGCGGGGACCGCGTTCGGGACTGCGGGTGTGCCCGCCGCCACTCCGCTCCCGACGGGGGCGGGTGCGGGTGCGGGTGGAGGGTCGCCGGCGACGATCGGTACGACCCCGGCGGGGCGCACGCCCGCCACCGGCGGGATGGTTCCCGCGACGTCGGGCCGCGGGTCCGAGGACGAGGAGCACCGCTCCCCTGCCCGTCTCCTGAGTGCCGCCGCCGTGAGCACCGAGGTGGTCGGCGAGTTGCCATTGGTCGTTCCTGCCGTGATCGGTTCGCACGACGACCGGTGAGCTCAGGCCGTCACTCGACGAGGGAGGCCACCTCGTGGTCGGTCAGCGTCGTCTGCGGCACACGCCCGGCGCCGCGCGCGAGTTCGATAGCCCGGTAGAGTGGGCGTTCGCCGAGCGCGGCGTCGCGGGCCTCGGCCCGCAACTGTTCGACGAGCACCGACGAGACCGCCGCTGCCGGTGCAATCTCGCTGGTGGCCAGCGCATTCGCCAGCTTCCGCAGAGCGAGCACCTCGAGTTCGCGACCTCCGCCGTTCGCGTACAGCGCCAACGGAACCGACACGAGATTGTGCTCACCGTCGTTGACGCGCAGGACCGCCTGCGAGACGCCGCCCACCCGCACGAGCAGTTCGACGCCGGCGAGCCGCGCCAGATCGACACTGCGCGACCGGAATGCCCCCGAAAGCGTGATGACGGTGCCGCGCAGCAGCAGGTGCCGACGCGTGGCCAGGAACGCCCCGAGAGCCGGTGGCACCGCGAGGACGGCACCGACGAGCAAGGCCACCCAGCCGGGCGCGACGATCCAGACGAGGACGCCGAGGACGACGCCGACGGCGAGCGCGAGCAACGCGATCCTGCGTGCCCGCGGCCGCAGCAGTCGGGCCGGGATCAGATCGAGCGGGACGGCGCCACCGTCCCGGTCGTCATGCGCCGGCAACGACCTCACCCACACGGGCGACGACGTCCGTGAGAGCAACGCTGTGCTGTTCGCCGTTGCGCAGGTCCTTCACGACGATCTCGCCCGCCTCGAGTTCGCGGTCGCCGAGGACGAGCGCGACGACGGCACCGGACTTGTCGGCAGCCTTCATCGCGCCCTTCAGACCACGTCCGCCGTAGGCCAGGTCGACACGGAGGCCTGCTGCGCGCAGCTTGTGCGCGATGGGCACGAGCGCAGCCTTGGCGGCATCCCCCATGGGCACGCCGTACACCTCGCATCGTGCGGGGCTGCCGGCCGACTTGCCCTCCGCGGCGAGCGCGAGAACCGTGCGATCGACGCCGATCCCGAAACCGATACCCGAGAGCGGCTGGCCACCCAGCTGCTCCATGAGTCCGTCGTAGCGGCCACCGCCACCGATACCGGACTGGGCTCCGAGTCCGTCGTGGACGAACTCGAAGGTGGTCTTCGTGTAGTAGTCGAGGCCGCGCACCATGCGCGGGTTCACGACGTACGGGACGCCGATCGCGTCGAGATGGGCGAGCACCTCGTCGAAGTGCGCACGCGCGGTGTCCGAGAGGTGGTCGAGCATCAGCGGTGCGTCGGCCGTCATCTCGCGGACCTCGGGACGCTTGTCGTCGAGCACGCGCAGCGGGTTGATCTCGGCGCGGCGGCGGGTCTCCTCGTCGAGTGGGAGCCCGAACAGGAACTGCTGCAACTTCTCCCGGTACTGCGGGCGGCAGGTGTCGTCGCCGAGCGAGGTGATCTCGAGGCGGAAGCCGTCGAGGCCGAGCGACCGGAACCCGGCGTCGGCGATCGCGATGACCTCGGCGTCGAGCGCAGGATCGTCGATGCCGATCGCCTCGACACCGACCTGCTGCAGCTGACGGTAGCGACCGGCCTGGGGGCGCTCGTAGCGGAAGAACGGTCCGGAATACGACAGCTTCACGGGGAGCTGACCTCGATCGAGGCCGTGCTCGATCACCGCGCGCATCACGCCCGCGGTGCCCTCGGGGCGGAGCGTGACCGAGCGCTCACCGCGATCGGCGAAGGTGTACATCTCTTTCGTGACGACGTCGGTGGATTCGCCGACGCCCCGAGCGAACAGGCCGGTGTCCTCGAAGATGGGCAGTTCGATGTGCCCGTACCCCGCCAGGCGTGCGGCACGGGTCAGACCGTCCCGTACCGCCACGAACTCCGCCGACTGCGGGGGAACGTAATCGGGCACACCCTTCGGCGCCGAAAACGTGGAGGCCTTGCTCACTGGTACTGCCTTCTCTCGGAATTCTCTCGGTTGGTCACCGACGGATCGCGGTGTTCGTGCGTCAGCGGGATTCTGCCAGGCCGGTGAGGAAGGGATTCGAGACCCGCTCCTGCCCGATCGTGCTCGACCCGCCGTGACCGGGAAGGATGTTGGTGCCGTCGTCGAGCACGAGCAGTTTGCGGGCGATCGAGTCGAGCAGTTGCGCGTGATCACCGCCCGGCAGGTCGGTGCGGCCGATCGACCCCTGGAACAGGGTGTCGCCGGTGAGCGCGACGTTCAGGGCGGCGCCGTCCGGGGTGGTGGTGCGCGTGCGCAGGACGACCGAGCCGCGGGTGTGTCCGGGCGTGTGGTCGACGACGAACTCGATTCCGGCGTGTTCGATCTCGTCTCCGTCGCCGAACTCCACGACCTGCTGCGGTTCGACGAACTCGACGCCGTCGAGGAAGGGGGCGAGGCTCGACCCCATGCCCTGCAGCGGATCGGTGAGCATCGCCCGGTCGTCGGGGTGGATGTAGACGGGGATCCCGTACCGGTCGGCGATCGGCTGCGCCGACCACATGTGGTCGAGGTGACCGTGCGTGAGCAGCACCGCCCGGGGCGTGAGATCGGATCCCGTGAGGAACTCCACGAGCGGCTCGGCGGCGTCCTGGCCGGGATCGACGACGACGCACTCCTTCGCGTTGTCCTGCGCGAGGATGTAGCAGTTGGTCTGGAACATCCCGGCAGGGAATCCGGTCACGAGCACGAGCATCGCTCCTACGGGTGGAAGCCTTCGAGGTCTCCTACAGACTATGCGTTGCGCCCTGTCCGCGGGTTCCCGGTCCCGGGTGGCAGACTCGAATCGGCTTCGAAGTCGGTTGGACCACATCGATCGTTCACGGGAGGACTACTGCAGTGCCGAGCAACGCACAACGGCGCCAGGCCGCGAAACGCAAACTCGAACGGCAACTCGAGCGACGAGCCGAACGCGAGCGCAAGCGGCGCCGCACGACGATCGCGTTGTCCGCGCTCGGGGTGATCGTGGTCGTCGGCGCAGGTGTTGCCCTGTGGGCGGTGAACCGGGGTGACGACACGGCCACGGAGGCAGCGTCGAAAGACACCTCCGGTTCCGAGTACGCGGCACTGCCCGAGGGCCGGTCCGAGCCGTTGCCCGAGACGGTGAACTGCTCGTACCCCGCCGACGGTCGCGAGCCGTCGAAGCCCGCGCAGCCGCCGCGCACCGAGGGCATCCGCACCACCGGCGAGGGCAACACGGACGTCAGTGTCAGCGTGGAGACGAGTCAGGGCAACATCGGCCTGATCCTGCACAACGACGACTCGCCGTGCACCGTCAACAGTTTCCTGTCGCTGGCGTCGCAGAACTACTTCGACGACACGCCCTGCCACCGGCTGACCACCTCGCCGTCCCTGCAGGTCCTGCAGTGCGGCGACCCGTCCGGGAGCGGTTCCGGCGGACCGGGTTACCAGTTCGCGAACGAGTTCCCCACCGATCAGTTCGCCGCCGACGATCCCGCCGCGCAGGAACCGATGACCTATCCGCGCGGCACCCTCGCGATGGCGAACACCGGACAGCCCGAGACCAACGGCAGCCAGTTCTTCCTGGTGTACGGCGACTCGGTGCTGCCCCCGCAGTACACCGTGTTCGGCACGATCGACGAGACCGGTCTTGCGACCCTCGACACGATCGCCGCAGCCGGTGTAACGGGTGGGGCTGCCGACGGTACCCCCGCGCTGGAAACGACCCTCACGTCGGTCAGGATGGACTGATGATCCGATTGCGCACCACCCTCGCCGCCGGCGTCGGGCTCGCACTCCTCCTCACGGGGTGCTCCGACGATTCGTCCACCGATACCGCCGCGAACTCGTCGGCACCGGCGTCCGCCGCCGACCGGCAGTCCCCCGCCTACACGGGCGAACTACCGGAGCGACCCAGCGGCACCGACTCCGTCTCGTGCACCTACGACGCCTCGGGTGACGCCGCACGCGACGTGACCGCCCCCGCCGCGGACGACGTCTCCGCCACCGGCGCTGCTGCCGCGCAGATCACCACCAGCGTCGGCGTCATCGGCGTCGAACTCGACCGGGCCGCGGCCCCCTGCACGGTCAACAGCTTCGTGTCCCTCGCGGAGCAAGGCTACTTCGACGACACCCCCTGCCACCGGCTGGTGACCTCCCCCGGGCTGCAGGTGCTGCAGTGCGGCGACCCGACGGGCACCGGAACGGGCGGGCCGGGTTACGGGTTCGACACCGAGTACCCGGAGAACGTGTACGCGCCCGGCGACGCCCAGCTGCGGCAACCGGTGATCTACCCGCGCGGCACGGTCGCGATGGCGAACACCGGTCGTCCCGGCAGCAACGGCAGCCAGTTCTTCCTGGTGTACGAGGATTCGCAGCTTCCGCCCACCTACACGGTGTTCGGGACGGTCGACGAGGCCGGACTCGCCGTGATCGAGGAGGTCGCGGCGGAGGGTGACGACGGCTCGATGGCGGCCGGCGGCGGTGCGCCCAACCGCGCGGTGCAGATCGAGTCGGTGACCGTCGGGTCCTGACACCCCCCGTTCACACGGAACGCACGGACGTCCCGTCCCGGAGATTCCGGGGCGGGACGTCGTCGTCCGGCGCGAGACCGAGACGGATTCGGTCAGGCTGCCGAGGTCACCCGGTACACGTCGTAGACGCCTTCGACGTTGCGGACGACGTTCAGCACGTGCCCGAGATGTTTCGGGTCGCCCATCTCGAAGGTGAACCGGCTCACCGCGACCCGGTCGCCCGTGGTCGTCACGGAGGCCGACAGGATGTTGACCTTCTCGTCGGCGAGTGCCTTCGTCACGTCGGACAGCAGACGGTGCCGGTCGAGAGCTTCGATCTGGATCGCGACGAGGAACACCGACGACGGCGAGGGCGCCCACTGCACCTCGATGATCCGCTCCGACTGCTCCCGCAGCGACCCGGCGTTCGTGCAGTCGGTGCGGTGCACGCTCACCGCACCGGTCCGGGTCACGAAGCCCATGATCTCGTCGCCGGGGACGGGCGTGCAGCACTTCGCGAGCTTCGAGACCGTGCCCGGTGCGCCCGGCACGAGGACACCGGAATCACCGCTGTTCCGCGAGCGGGTCGGGATGGTCGACGGTGTGGACCGCTCGGCCAGTTCCTCCTCGACGCCACCGACGCCACCGAGCAGCGCGACCAGCCGTTGCACGACGTGGTGCGCCGAGACGTGGTGCTCTCCGACCGCGGTGTACAGCGCCGAGACGTCGGCGTAGCGCAGTTCCTTGGCGACCGCGACCATCAGGTCCGCGTTCATCAGGCGCTGTAGTGGCAGACCGACGCGGCGCACTTCCTTCGCGATGGCGTCCTTGCCGGATTCGAGGGCTTCCTCGCGGCGTTCCTTGGCGAACCACTGCCGGATCTTCGCCTTGGCGCGGGGCGAGACGACGAACGACTGCCAGTCGCGGCTCGGGCCGGCATTGGGATCCTTGGAGGTGAACACCTCCACGACCTCACCGTTCTCGAGCTTGCGTTCGAGTGCCACGAGCCGGCCGTTGACCCGAGCGCCGATGCAGCGGTGTCCGACCTCGGTGTGCACGGCGTACGCGAAGTCCACGGGCGTCGAGCCCGACGGAAGGGTGATCACATCGCCCTTGGGAGTGAAGACGAAGATCTCCTTGACGGCCAGGTCGTAGCGGAGGGACTCGAGGAATTCGCCCGGGTCCGCCGCCTCACGCTGCCAGTCGAGGAGCTGCCGCATCCAGGCCATGTCGTCGAGTTCGGCGACATCGCCGGAGTGGCGTCCCTTCGTCTCCTTGTACCGCCAGTGCGCGGCGATAC
>NZ_AJVB01000153.1:0-8256 GCF_000278445.1 Rhodococcus sp. R1101 | reverse complement strand
CACGCCCGCGAGCGGACGTTCATCGGGACCCGGCGATACGTGCGTCGGCAGCGCTCGTGGTTCCGCCGCGATCCGCGCATCCACTGGCTCGACGGCGCCGAGCCCGACCTGCGCGGGACGGCCCTGCGGGTGGTGCGGGACGCACGGACGTCACCGGCCTCACCAGCCCGATAAGGTAGCGCCCATGGAGTTCAGCAAAGGGCACGGAACCGAGAACGACTTCGTGATCCTTCCCGACCCCGACGCCCGCCTGGACCTCGACGCCGGCCGGATCGCCGCTCTGTGCGACCGGCGCCGTGGGCTCGGTGCCGACGGTGTGCTCCGGGTGGCGCGGGCCGGCGCGCTGGTCTCGGTCGGGGTGCTCGGCGAGCTGCCCGAGGGCACCGACGCGGACGACTGGTTCATGGACTACCGCAACGGCGACGGATCCATCGCCGAGATGTGCGGCAACGGGGTGCGGGTGTTCGCGCACTATCTCACCGCGCGCGGACTCGAGAGCCGCCGCGAGTTCGTCGTCGGTAGCCGGGCCGGGGGCAAGCCCGTGACGGTGCACGAGAGCTCACCGGTCCTCGGCGAGGTGACCGTGGACATGGGGACCGTGCGCAGCCTGGGCGAGTCGGCGGCGACCATCGACGGGCGGGTCTATCCGGGCCTCGGCATCGACGTCGGCAACCCGCACCTCGCGTGCGTCGACCCGCACCTGAACGAGACGAGCCTGGCCGGTCTCGATCTCACCGCGCCCGGCTTCGACCCCGGCTTCTTCCCCCACGGGGTCAACATCGAGTTCCTGACCCCCATCACGGCGGGAACGGTCCACATGCGCGTCCACGAACGCGGTGTGGGGGAGACCCGCTCCTGCGGAACCGGCACGGTGGCCGCGGCCGCGGCGGCCCTGCGCTTCGACGGAGCATCCGACGGTGTGGTGCAGGTGCGAATTCCCGGCGGGTCGGTCGAGGTGCGGATCGAGGACGGTCGTGCCTGGCTGCGCGGGCCGTCGGTGCTGGTCGCGACGGGTGAACTCGATGAGACCTGGTGGTCGGCGCCGCATTGACGTCGGTGGCCGGCGACGCCGGTGGCGAAGGTCGGAGAAACTCGAATGCACCGATTCGGGCTTCGTGACACCATGGAGGTGTATGACGAACACTGAGCGCCCGTATCGCGCAACCACAGACGACAGCATTTCGACCGCGTACGACGCGACCGGAGGCTGGACCGCCGAGGATCCGTCCGTCGGCGAGATGCAACTCGAAGACCGCAGCGCGTTGCGGCGTGTGGCCGGACTGTCCACCGAACTCGAAGACATCACCGAGGTCGAATATCGCCAGCTCCGCCTCGAGCGGGTCGTGCTGGTCGGTGTCTGGACCGGCGGAACGGCCGCCCAGGCCGAGGCGAGCCTGGCCGAACTCGCCGCGCTCGCCGAGACCGCGGGATCGGAGGTTCTCGAAGGCCTGGTCCAGCGGCGCGACCGGCCCGACGCCTCGACCTACATCGGCTCGGGCAAGGCCGAGGAGCTCCGGCAGATCGTCCTGTCCACCGGCGCCGACACGGTGATCTGCGACGGTGAACTCACTCCCGCCCAGCTCACCGCCCTGGAGAAGGTCGTCAAGGTCAAGGTCATCGACCGGACCGCGCTGATCCTCGACATCTTCGCCCAGCACGCCACCTCGCGTGAGGGCAAGGCGCAGGTCTCCCTCGCGCAGATGGAGTACATGCTCCCGCGTCTGCGCGGCTGGGGCGAGTCGATGTCGCGGCAGGCCGGTGGTCGTGCCGGCAGCAACGGCGGTGTGGGCCTGCGTGGTCCCGGTGAGACGAAGATCGAGACCGACCGTCGCCGGATCCGCGAGCGGATGGCCAAGCTCCGTCGCGAGATCAAGGCGATGAAGGCCGCGCGCGACACCAAGCGCACCCGGCGTCTGCGCAACAAGATCCCGTCCGTCGCGATCGTGGGATACACCAACGCCGGTAAGTCGAGCCTGCTCAACACGCTCACCGGTTCCGGTGTCCTGGTGCAGAACGCGCTGTTCGCCACCCTCGACCCGACGACCCGCCGGTCGGCGCTGCCCGACGGCCGCGAGTACGTGCTCACCGACACCGTCGGTTTCGTCCGGCACCTGCCGACCCAGTTGGTCGAGGCGTTCCGGTCGACCCTCGAGGAGGTCGCCGACGCCGACGTGCTGCTCCACGTCGTCGACGGTTCCGACCCGATGCCCACCGAGCAGATCAAGGCGGTGCGCGAGGTCGTCACCGAGGTGCTGCGCGAATCGGATGCGCCGCCGCCGCCCGAACTGATCGTCGTCAACAAGATCGATGCCGCCGATCCGGTCACCCTGACCCAGTTGCGCGGCGCGATCTCCGGTGCGGTGTTCGTCTCCGCACACACCGGGGAAGGCGTCGACGAGCTGCAGGCAGGGCTGGCGGCCCTGCTCGAGGATCCCGACGTCGAGGTGAAGCTGCTCCTGCCGTACACCCGCGGCGACCTGCTCGCGCGCATCCACTCCGACGGTCAGATCCTGTCGTCCGCGCACGAGGTGGACGGCACGCGGGTGCATGCGAAGGTGCCGGCGGCGCTGGCGTCGGCATTGGTCGACTTCGCGGCCTGATGCCGGTCGTGCGCCGGGCGGCGCTGGTCGCTGCCGTCACGGCGTTCGTGCCGGTGTCGTATGCCGGTGCGCAGGACGGGGGATCCCGGTCGCCGACCTCCCGAACGAGGTCCTGTGCACCCCCGGCGATCCCGCGCTGGCCGAACTGTCCGGCCTCGCAGCGATCGACGGACGGTTGTTCGCGACGCCGGATGCCGGGGAGGACGAGCGCATCCTCGAGCTCGACGACGAATGCTCTGTGCGGCAACGGATTCCGGCTCCCGTTGATCCGTACGATGTCGAGGATCTCGCTGCGGGCCTCGATGGCCGGTTGTGGCTCGGCGACCTCGGCGACAATACCGGTGTCCGCGAGACGATCGCGCTCGTCTCCCTCGATCCCGAGACCGGGCAGGGCGACCTGCACCGCCTGACCTATCCCGACGGTCCCCGCGACGCCGAGACCGTACTCGTCTCGGCCACGGGCGAACCGGTGATCGTGACCAAGGCGCTGTTCGGGTCGAGCACCGTGTACCGGCCCGCACGCGGACTCACCATCGGCGACCTCCCCGTCCCGGGACCGGCCGCCCTCGAGAAGGTCGGCTCGCTCGCACTCGGGCCGTCGGACACTCCCGGCGGGCCCGTTCCCGGTGCGTCCTCCTCGATGATCACCGGCGGTGCCGTCAGCGCCGACGGGACGGTCGCCGCAGTACGCACCTACACCGACGTGTACCTGTTCCACGTGCCCGACGGCGATCTCGCGGCCGCCCTGGTCGCAGGCCCTCGCTTCCGGATCCCGGTACCGGACGAACCGCAGGGCGAAGCAGTCGCCTTCACCGCCGAGGGCGATCTGCTCACGGCGTCCGAGCGCGGCGCGACAGCGGCGGAGAACCCGCCGATCCGGATCCGTCGCGGTGCGACCGAGCTGTTCGTGCCCGCGGACGACGATGCCGCGGACGAGACGTCGTCCGCGGCATGGCCGATCGCGGGTGCGGGCGTGGCCGCCGGGGTGATCGCCCTCGCGGTACTCGGACTCGTCGTCCGGCGCCGCGCCCGCGGGTGAGGTCAGGCGTCGAGATCCGCGGCCACCAGCTCGACGATCTGCGCGAGGACCGCGTCGTCGTCGCAGGAGACCGTCACCTGCGTGCCCTGCCCCGCGCCGAGCGTCATGATCATCAGGGCCGAACCCGCATCGACGGGCTCACCCCCGTCCACTGCGAGAGTGACGGGGACGCCGGCCGCGACGACGGCTTCGGCGATGATCCCTGCGGGACGGGCATGGAGTCCGATGGACGAACCGACGGCAACCGTGGTGCTGGGCATGTGAATCTCCTTCGTGGTGGGGAAGTGCACTGCGATCGGGCGATCAGGAGTGCGCTGCTACGGGTTGCGGGTTCGCCTCGGCGGCGGCCCGGGCCGGACGGGTGATCGACTTCGCGATGCTGACCGCGAGCGCGGCGATCATCGTGCCGATCACCAGTGCGATCAGGAACCACACGACGCGGTCGATGGCGAACAGGACGAACAGTCCGCCGTGGGGTGCGGTGAGCGTGACACCGGTCGCCATGACGATGCCGCCGGTCACCGCGCCGCCGAGCATCATCGACGGGATCACCCGGATCGGGTCGGCAGCCGCGAACGGGATGGCGCCCTCCGAGATGAACGACGCGCCGAGCAGCCACGCGGCCTTTCCGTTCTCGCGTTCGGCCGTGCTGTAGAGGCCGGGACGCACCAGCGACGACAGCGCCATGGCGAGCGGCGGAACCATGCCGGCCGCCATGACTGCCGCCATGATCTCGAGGGAGGCGGTGTTGGCGACGTCGAGACCTGCCACGGCGAAGGCGTAGGCGGCCTTGTTGACCGGTCCGCCGAGGTCGAAGCACATCATCAGGCCGAGGATGGCGCCGAGCAGCACCGCGGAACCACCGGACAGACCGTTGAGCCAGTCCGTCAGACCCGTCGTGATCGCGGCCAGCGGACGACCGAGCAGCAGGAACATGAGCCCACCGACGATCAGGCTCGCGAGCAGCGGAATGATCACCACCGGCATCAAGCCGCGAGCCCAGGTGGGCAGCGGGATACGGCCGACCCACAGGGCCGCGAAGCCGGCGATGATACCGCCGACGAGACCACCGATGAAGCCGGCGCCGACGAAGACGGCGACCGCACCTGCGGTGAAGCCGGGGGCGAGACCCGGACGGTCGGCGATCGCGAAGGCGATGTAGCCGGCCAGCGCCGGGACGAGGAACGAGAACGCCAGCGAGCCGATCTGGTACAGGACCGCACCGAGATAGGTGCCGAGCCCGCCCGCGGGCAGGTTGGTGAGCGTGTTGTCGAGGACGATGTCGGCAGCCGAGTCGGTGATGTCGGGACCGGCGAGCAGGAAGCCGAGGGCGATGAGGAGACCACCGGCCGCGACGAACGGGATCATGTAGCTCACGCCGGTGAGCAGGATCTGCCGCAGCCGGGTGCCCCAGCCGAGGTCGCTGCCGCCCTCCGACTCGCCTGCCGGGGCGCCCGAGGCGGCCTCGACGGTGCGTGCGGACGGATCGGCGGAGGCCTTCAGAGCCTCGGCGATCATGGTGTCCGGCTCGTTGATCGCGCGCTTGACGCCCGACGCGATCACGGGCTTGCCGGCGAACCGTTCCCGGCCCTTGACCCCCACATCGGTGGCGAAGATGACGGCGTCGGCGCCGGCGATCGTGTCGGCGGGCAGGGGAGTGCTACCGCTCGACCCCTGCGTCTCCACCCGGACCGTCACGCCCGCCCGTTCACCGGCTGCGGCCAGCGCGTCGGCGGCCATGTACGTGTGCGCGATGCCGGTCGGGCACGCGGTGACCGCGACGATCGTGCGGCTTCCGGCGGGTTGCTCCGGACTCTGCGGAGGTGCGACCGCGGGCCTCGCGGACGCGGCGGGCGTCGGCTGTTCCGCCGCTGCGGCGGAGGCGGCGGCGCCGGTGCCCGACGGCTCCGGTCGGGGCGGGAGGACGTCTTCGACCAGCGCGATGACCTCCTCGGCGGAGGCGGCCGCGCGCAGCGACGCGACGAAGTCCGGGCGCACGAGTGCGCGAGCGAGGGCGGTCAGCAGCTTCATGTGGTCGCCGCCCGCACCTTCCGGCGCGGCGATGAGGAAGACGAGGTCGGCGGGTCCGTCGGGAGCTCCGAAATCGGCCTTCGGAGACAGTCTGGCGAATCCGAGCGAGGGCGTGGTGACCGCTTCGCTGCGGGCGTGGGGGATCGCGATTCCGCCGGGAAGACCGGTGGCCGACTTGGCTTCCCGTTCGAGGACGGCTGCGGTGAGCGCGTCGGCGTCGGAGGCGCGGCCGGTCGCGGCGAGGCGTCCGGCGAGCGCGGCGATGACAGAGTTCTTGTCGGGTCCCAGGTCGGCGTCGAGCGCGACGAGTTCCGTACCGATGATCGAGGAACCGCCTGCGGGGCCGGAGGTGGTGTCGGACATGACGTTCCTTAGGAGTGGGAGGGGAGCGGTCGGGGTCGGCGGTGGACGTCGGTGACGTGCACTCGGGAGGGGTCGACGGAATCGGGAGTGGGAAGGGCGGTTCCGGGTAGTGCGACGGCCGCGGTCCCGTAGGCGACTGCGAGTCGCAGGCATTCGGCGGGTTCGTGACCGGCCCGTTCTGCGAGCAGATATCCCGCGAGTGACGAGTCGCCGGCACCTACCGTGCTGCGGACCGTGACGTCGGCGGCGGTGGCACGCCAGGCGCCCGCCTCGGTGACCAGCACGGCGCCTGCGCCTCCCAGGGTGGCGAGGACCGCGCCGACGCCACGGTCGACCAGGACCCGCCCTGCATCGACCACGGCGCCGACATCTCCGGTAGCGGCGCCGGATTCGAGTTCGTGGGCGTCCGCCCCGGTGAGCTGGGCGAGTTCGTCGGAATTCGGCTTGATCACGTCCGGGGCGGACGCGGGGAACCGCGCGGCGAGGGCGAGCAGCGGCCGCTCGGAGGTGTCGATCGCGATGCGGCACCCGAGGCTGCGCAGGGCATCCACGAGATCGGCGTACCAGGATTCGGGCACTCCGGGAGGGAGGGAGCCCGACAGGACGGTCCACGCGGCGTCCTGCGCGCACTCGAGCAGGGCGGCGTGCAGTTCGCCCAGCGTGCGTCCGGTGCAGGGAGTTCCGGGTTCGTTGAGTTTCGTGGTGGTGCCGTCGGGTTCGGCGACGGTGATGTTGTTGCGCGTCGGCCCGGAGGTGGGCACGGCCCGATGCGCGATGCCCTGGTCGTCGAGTGCGGTGAGCAGCGGGTCGCCGGTGTTGGCGGGGAGGACGGCGACCACCTCGGTCGATGCGGCGTGCAGCACGCGGGCGACGTTGATCCCCTTCCCGCCCGGATCGACGGTCGATCGCTCGGTGCGATGCACTCTTCCGCGTTCGAGTGGGCCCGTCAGCCCGACCGTGCGGTCGAGACTGGGGTTGGCCGTGAGCGTGACGATCATGCCGTCACCACCTCGATTCCGTGTTCGATGAGTTGACGACGGTCGGTGTCGTCGAGATCGGTGTCGGTGACCAGGACGTCGATCGGTTCGAGCGACGCGAAGCTCAGCAGGTTGCGCCGGCCGACCTTCGACGAATCGGCGACCACGACGACCCGGTCGGCCGTGCGCACCATGGCGCGCTTGATCGCGGCCTCGTCGGCGTCGGGCGTGGACAGTCCGTGGTCGATGCTCAGGGCGTTGGTGCCGATGAATGCGACGTCCACGTGGACTGTCGAGAGGGTGGTCAGGGCCTCGGCGCCCACCGCGGCCTGGGTGACTCCGCGGACACGCCCGCCGAGCAGGTGCAACTGCACGGTGTTCATCGCCGCGAGACGTGCGGCGATCGGCACCGAGTTGGTGACGACGGTGAGTTCGATCTCGGGTGGCAGTGCTCCGACGATCCTGCCGGTGGTGGTGCCCGCGTCGAACAGCACGCTGCCCCCCGACGGTGGGAGGAAGGCCGTGGCTGCGGCGGCGATGCGGTCCTTGTGCTCGGCGCGGGTGTGTTCGCGTTCGGATAGGGCGGGTTCGGCCACGGTGAGCGAGGCGGCCGGAATGGCACCCCCGTGGACGCGTCGCACGACGCCCAGGCGTTCGAGATGGGCGAGGTCGCGCCGCACCGTCTCGGTGGTGATGCCGTAACGGTCGGAGAGGGCGGCGACAGACACGCGGCCACGAGCCGCCACCAGCGCTGCGACCGCCTGTTGTCGTTCCTCTGCGTACACCGTCACTCCTGGGGGTACCCGATTTGTGGGATATAGATGTTGGTTTATGTTGTTTTACGCCCGTCTGTGTTGACATGTCAAGGCTTGTGAGTAATCTGGGTCACAACGAACCACCGCGGTGAGGAGATCTCCATGGAGCAGTCGGTGTCCGCCCTGCACGGCACCCCGGTCGTGCCCGGTATCGGATACGGGCCGGTCGTACGGCCCGTTGCGCGTCCCGTCGTCCCGGCCCAGGGCACATCCGTCCCCGACACGGCGCGCGAAGCCGAGGTGGGCAGATTCGAGGAGGCGGCGAGGATGGTGGCCGAGCGACTGCGGGCCCGCGCCTCGCGCGCGTCGGGTGCCGCCGCGGAAGTGCTCCAGGCCACCGCGGTGCTCGTCGAGGATCGCGCCTGGCGCGGAGCGGCCGCGACGAAGATCCGTTCCGGCGCCGACGCGGTCGGTGCCACCGTCGGTGCCAC
>NZ_AJVB01000152.1:0-8305 GCF_000278445.1 Rhodococcus sp. R1101 | reverse complement strand
TTGTCGTACGCCGGTCAGCCGGCGTCCGTCGTCTCGAACGGCACGACCACCTTCGGGTCGATCCGCATGACGGTGTAACCCGCCACCGCTCCCGCACCGAAGCCGGGGGCGAATATGCGCACCGGTTCGGTGATCACCCCGTCGCGGACGGCGTCGTGGATCGCGAGCGGGATGCTCGCCGACGACGTGTTGCCGACCTTCTCGATGTTGAAGTACAACCGGTCGGCCGACAGTCCCGCGTTCGCGGCGAGTTCGATGACCATCGTCTTGTTCGCCTGGTGGGGAACGATGAGATCGATGTCGTCGAGCAGCGACCGCTCGGCGTCGTCGGGGGAGGGGATGGCCTTGATCTCGTCGAGCATCTGCGCCAGGTAACGACCGGCAAGCGTCTTCACCTCCGGTCCGTAGACCGTGATGAAGTTGTCGAAGTCCGGGTTCGGCCAGATGATCGAGTTGACCTCGCTCGTCGGACCGCTCGCGTAGCTGTTGAAGAACTCGAGATCGGGGGCATCGCCCTCGGCGGCGGGCGAGACGACGATCGCCGCGGCACCGTCACCGAAGATCATGCGGGACGGCCGGACGTTGCCGATCTTGTCGGAGAACTTCTCGACGCACACCACGAGGACGGGACGTTTCACCTGCTGCAGGATGCGGGTCGCCTCGGCCAGGCCGTAGGGCATGCCCGCGCACGCCGCGATGAGGTCGAACGAGGCATGGGTCTGGCCGATACCGAGTTCACCCGAGATCCACGTGGCGAGCGACGGGATCAGCCGGCCGCTCGTGCACGTGCAGGTGATGACCGCGCCGATGTCCTGCGGACCGATGCCGGCGTGGGCGACCGCCTGCTTCGCCGCGATCAGGGCCAGTTCCTCGAAGGTGCCCGAGGTGTACCGGCGCTGTTCGATCCCGGTCTTCGCCGTGATCTCCTCGGCCGACATCGGCGACCAGTTGTAGGCGGTGTTCCGGATCAGGTCCTCGTTGGTGCACACCTGATCGCCGTGGGCCACCGCGATCGCATCGATGCGCGGTGCGACCGTGAACTCCGAGCGCACGTCGACGGCCGGGTAGGGCGTCGACGGGGCGACCGGTTCGTGCCGCGTGAACGAGGTGGCCTTGCGGGTCTTCCCGGAGGCGACCCGGTTGATGAACCGCTGCACCTCACGATTGCGCGGGTGCGACACCACGACGTAGTCGTCGTCCTTCAGGTCCGCCACCCGGGCGAGTTCGATTTCGTTTCCGTCCCAGGGCTGCTGGTTGTGCAGCACCATCGACCACCGGCTCAGGGCCTCGAGTTCGGCGACGTCCTCGTGGCAGTCGAGGATCTCGTCGTATCCGAACACGGGGTGGTTCGGATCGTAGTGGCGGATACGCAGGGTGATGTTCTCCGGATCGGAGAGCAGCTGCGCGACAGTGGGTTTGACGCTCGGCAGGTCGCCGGCGAAATGACGTCGCGAGCCGAAGACCGCGAAGAGCCGGTCGAAGATGTGATCCTCCGCGGCGCTGTCCCAGGCGCGGGGGAGCGAGCGGTAGGCCTCCTCGACGGCCCCCAACCGCTCCTCGGCCTCGGGCCAGGGAGTCAGGCGGGGCATGTAGACGTCGTCACGGTTACGGGGCACGTCGCCCCAGCGGGTGACCCGCCGCTCGAACATCATCAGGGCGAAGCGGTCGGCCCAGAACACGTTGAGGGCCATGTCCCGCATGATCTCGAACTTCGAACCGTAATTACCCAGTTCGTGCCGGGCGAGGATCTCCGAGACCGTGGGTGCCTTGGTGTCGAAGTCGCGGCGGATGACAGCGTCGAGATGTTCGACGCTGCTCAGTGTGGAGAAGTCGAGTTCGGGAACGAAATTGGAGGGAAAGACGATTCGGCCGTGCCGGTTGAGCTCGAAGGGCTGCATGTGCGAGAGGGACCGTTCGATTCGAAGTTGTGGTGGGAAAGCCGGATCACATGTCCAGCCCGCCGTTGACACCCCACACCTGACCGGTGATGTACGAGGAGGCGTCTGCGGCGAGGAAGTGCACGACCCGGGCGATCTCCCGAGGGTCGGCGAGTCGCTTCACGGGGATGGTGTCCGTGATGCGCGCGAGCACCTTCTCGGGGATGGCTTCGACCATCTCGGTGGCGACGAAGCCCGGAGTGACGGTGTTGACGGTGACGCCGATGCCGTTCGGATCCAGCTTGTCGTTCTTGGCCAGATGGAATGCTGCTTCCTTGGCGAGGGTCTTGGTGAGGCCGAACAGACCGGCCTTCGACGCCGCGTAGTTGGCCTGGCCGATGTTTCCGGTCTCGCCGATGACGGAGGAGACGTTGACGATGCGTCCGGTGCCGCGCTCGAGCATGTGCCGCAGTGCTGCCTGTGCCAGGTAGAACGCGCCGGAGAGGTTCACACCGAGGACGGTGTCCCAGTCCTCGTCCTGCATCTTCAGCACCGTGCGGTCGATGGTGATGCCGGCGTTGTTGACCAGGATGTCCAGGCGGCCGTGTGTGGCGATGACCTCGTCGATCGTGCGCCGGCAGTCGTCGGCGTCGGCGACGTCGCCTCGATGCACCGAGTAGCGGACGTCCTTGCGGCCGTTGTCGTTCAGGTCTGCGAGGAATTGGTCCGCCTGAGCGGTGTTACGTCCGTAACCTGCGGCGACGGTGGCGCCCTGGCTCGCCAGGCTGCGGCTGATCGCCGCTCCGATGCCGCGCGTGCCGCCGGTGACGAAGGCGACGCGTCCGCGGAGCTTGTTTCCGCCGGCAGCGATCTGTGAGGTGGGTTCGATGGTGCTGGTCATGCTGATCTCCTCGCTGTGCGAGGGGGCGACGGGCGCGGCTGGTCGCCGACGTCGCACAAACGCCCCCTGCGCGTTGATTTCCCTGTGGAGGAGCACGTTTCGAATCCCCCTGACTCGAACGCGTGTCCCCGTGAAACGAGCCCTCGTTGGCTCGTATCTCCCTGCGGAAACAATCATGCATCACCCCGATCATGTTGTCACCAGGAACAATTCGAGCTTCGAATTTCGGCAATTTGTCCGAATATTTCGAAAAACGTTGTGTGACAACGATATCTGTCGACCATGGGGGGTTACTTCACGGTACGAACATGCTGAATGTCCGTAGCCGACCTGGACGTACAGCCTGCACGAATCGGGCCGTTCCGGAATGGCACACCGTGTTACCGGGGAGTCGGCCACAGCTGTGTGCACATGGCGTGAACGTGGTCGGGATCCATGAGATTCTCCGAAATGTGCTTCGGTAGAACCGATTCGGAGACGATACTCGGCCGGGGGATTGCCGCCGGCCATTGTTCGGGGAGGGCGCACTGCGTGCCGCCCGAGTCCGGCCGGCCGTGCGCCTCTCGGTATTCCCCGTTCGGGAACGGGCCACACCCTGTGCCGGTGTGATCCTCGACACTCCCGTAGGGGATTGTGTCGAAGCACAGCTCGTCGGGCGGTGAGAGGATGGCCCCGTGAGCAGCACTCGTCTTGTCGAAACACCCGTGGCGGAGCTCGAGGTGCGTGTCGACGGGGAAGGGCCGGCGGTGGTCCTGCTTCCTTCCCTGGGACGCGACTCCTACGAATTCGATCCCATTGCCGGCGATCTCGCGGCAGCCGGATTCACCGCTCTGCGACCGCAACCCCGAGGTATCGGGAGCAGCCGCGGGCCCATGGCCGGCCTCGACCTCCACGACCTCGCCGACGACGTCGCCGGCGTCATCGAGAACTTCGACGCCGCACCCGCCGTGGTGGCCGGCCACGCATTCGGGCATTACGTGGCCCGGGTACTCGCCGCCGACCGGCCCGAACTCGTCCGGGGGGTCGCCGTGCTCGCCGCCGGTGCCCGCCGATTCCCGGCCTCGCTGACCGAGCGTGTCGCCAAGTGCTCCGACCTGTCGCTTCCCGACGGCGAACGGCTCGTGCACCTGCGCGACGTCTTCTTCGCCGAAGGGCACGATCCGGCGGTGTGGCTCGACGGGTGGTGGCCCGAGGCGATCGTGTCGCAGCGGGCCGCGATGGCCGCGACCGACAAGGAATCGTGGTGGACCGTGGCGCCGTCACCTCTGCTCGACGTACAGGCGGAAGAGGACGTCTTCCGGCCCGCGGAGACCCGAGGTGAGCTCGTCGACGAGTTCGGGAGCGAACTCGTCTCCACGGCGGTCGTGCCGGGTTGCGGGCACGCCCTCGTGCCGGAGGCGCCGCACGAGGTGGCCCGGATCCTGGCCGAGTGGATCCGTACGCGTCTCGAATGATGACCTCGTAGCATCGGTCCGGCCCCACGACGACGAGACCCCACCGGAAGTGTCCCGGTGGGGTCTCGATCCGTCTGCGTGGCTTACGCGAGCGTGCGTGCCATGCCGCGCTCGACAGCCGCGATGATCTGCGGCCGCAGCTCGACCGCCGGCACGATCGCGTCCACGGACCCGACCTGCTGCGCGCGCTGGATGTTGTGGATCGCCTCGAACTCGGCTGCCACCTCACCGAGCTTCTCCGACCGCACCGCGGTACGCAGCGCGGTGAGTTCGACACCCAGACGCGCCTTGTCGCCGTCCTCCGCGGCCCGCAGCTGGGCTTCGAGTTCCACGACCCGCGGATCGCTCGCGGTGCGCTTGTTGACGTCGCGGGTGAAGACGACCGCTGCCGCAGGAGCGCCACCGAGCACGGAGGCGAACGAACCCTCCACGGCGAGGACTTCCATGTTCTCGTTCAGTGCGCCCGAGAACACCACGAAAGCACCCCCGTGGTAGCGGGAGACCACGACGAACACGATCGGACCGTCGAAGTTGACGATGGCCCGTCCGATCTCGGCGCCGTACTCGAGCTGCAGGTTGCGCAGCGACTCGGGGGAGCCGTCGAAGCCCGACAGGTTGGCGAGCACCACGAGCGGACGATTGCCGCTCGCCGCGTTGATCGCCCGCGCCGTCTTCTTCGACGACTTCGGGAACAGCGTGCCCGACGTCCACTGGTCCGGCCCGTCGGCGGGGAACCAGCCCTTGCGCGGGATCGCGCGGGACTCGATACCGATGACGCTGACGGGGATACCGCCGAGATGCGCGTCGAACACGACCGAGGTGTCGGCGTCGGCCATGTCGGCCCACCGCTCGAGCACCGCGTGGTCCTGGTCGACCACGGAGCGCATCACCGTGCGGATGTCGAACGGCTTCTTGCGATCCGGGTTGGTCTCGGACGAGAAGATGTCGCCGACGGTGGTGAAATCGCTGGACGGATGCACGTGCGGGTACACGCACACGTTCCGGTCCACCGGGTCGGCGGACACGGCCTTGCGCGGGAAACGCTCGCCCGGTGCGACGTAGGCGTGGGCGTAGTGCGCGAACAGCGTCTCGATGGCAGCGCTGAGGTTGGGGGCCCAGTACTGCGCCTGGCCGTTGGGGCCCATGACGCGGTCGTATCCGCCGATACCGAAATTGTCCTCGGCGGAGACGCCACCCGAGTAGTCGAGCGACTGCTTGCCGGTGAGCACCATGGCACTGTCCGGCGTCATCACGAGGATGCCCTTGGTGTGCATGAGCATCGTCGCCTCGGCGTTCCAGTACGGCTGCGCGCCGACGTTGATGCCGGTGACCACGACGTTGATCTCGCCGCCGTTCTGCGTGAACGTGATGATGCGACGCAGACCGCGTGACACCCAGTCCATGTTCTCGGTGCCCGAGCCCATCGAGATCGTCGCGCCGGACGACAGGGCGAACCACTCGACGGGGGCGCCGAGGCTTTCGGCGAGATCGATCGCGGCGACCACGCGGGAACATTCCGCTTCCGCGACGGTGCCCAGCGCCTTGGTGGGATCACCGAACAACGCGACGCGCTTCATGCCCTCGGGATAGCGCGGGGTGGGGGTGTCGACGACGCCGACGATCAGGCCGGCGGTGTTACGGCCGTAGGGGCGGTCCACCGGCACGAGTGCGCCCTGCTCGTCGAAATCGTATTCGACGAAGCTGCCGTCGCCGCCGGTGAGCAGCGGGATCAGCTCGTACGGGTAGACGGTGCCGCGGGCGCGCGAGCGCTGCACCTTCTGGGTGTACTCGTCGAGCGGCTGCAGCGGCTCCTTCGGAGGCTCGGTGACCCGCACGATGACGCCGGCGCCGGACCGGTACGAGAAGCGCAGAGCGACCTCACGTACCGGCTCGTCCTGGCGCTCGCGCCACGAACCGATGACGGTGATCTCCTCCAGGCCGGCACCCACGGTCAGCGGCGCGGCGTTGTTGCCGATGCGGCGCAGGTCCTCCATGTCGAGATCGACGACGGGCCACACGTAGAGCACCACGCGGTTCGCGTCGAGACGTCGCCCACCGCGGTTCGCCTGGGCGCGGCGCATGCCGTCGAGCGAACCGGCCAGTGCGCGTTCGAAGGCCGGAAGTCCGACGATCCTCCCGGTCTCGTCGCGCTGCGGTGTCAGGTCGCGCACCTCGGCCAGCGCGATGAATCGCTCGTCGGACGGATTGTCCTGCGACACCAGGTGATACAGGTAGGTGTCCGGGTTGGCGGGCAGGCGGGTGCCGTCGAAGTTCTTCAGGCGCCACAGATCCAGACGCTGACCCGTGAGTGGGTGGATGTCGCGGATGTTGGTCTCTTCCGCGTATCCGGTCTCGTAGGGGCGGAAGGTGAACACGTGCTCTTCGGCGGTGTCGGTGTGGCAGACGGTCACGGTCACGCGTCGGGCCGCGCCCGTCACCGTGCGGGCGGCGAGTTCGGTGCGCAGCGCGTCCGCCTGGGCGTCGGCATCGGCCGGAGCGTCGTCCCACGCGAGATACAGGTCGATCACCAGGTTCTTCGTGTCGGGAACCGATGCCGCCGACTCCTCGACGGCGGCGAGCAACGAGGCGAACTCGGCGTGCGGTGCCTCCGCGGAGATCAGGTACAGACGCGTGCCGCGCAGATCGAAGTTGCCGGTGACGAACTGGTGCCCGGCGACCGTGCACGAGCAGACGTCCTCGAGGGTGCGGATCTTGTACGCCCGTCGGGTGATGACCTCGAGCAACGGACCCGGAACGGTCTCGGGACGCGTGATCTGCTGTGCGAGAAGGTCGATCAGCGGCTCGGGGGTAGCGACCAGCGATTCGATGCGCTGCGCGTAGTCCGCCGCCTGCGCATGCTCGGCGAGGTACGCGAGCGAACCGCGGACCCCGTCGTAGACCTGCTCGCGGGCCTTGCGGATCACCGGCTCCTCGAAGTAGCGGTATCGCAGGTTGCGGGCGGTGTCACCGATGACGGGGAACCGGACCTGGGTCGCGACGATCAGACGGTCGAGGACCTCGTTGAGTTCGTGGGAGATGCCCACTTCGGTGTCGTCGCGTTCGATCCAGCGGTCCAGCAGCGCGGTGACCACGGGAACATGGGCTTCGATGCGCTCGAGTGCGAGGAACAGCCGGTAGACGGCCTCCTCGAGATCCGGGGTGCGATCGAGTTCGAGGACGTCGTAGTGCCGCAGGGCCCGTGCGAGACGAGCACGGAAGCTGTCGGGCAGCCCTCCGACCTCGACGTCGAGCGACTGCAGGTAACCGTGGAAGAACTCGCGGGGGCTGTGCACCCGATCGTCACTGTTCTTCTCGTCTTCGGTCGGGCGGTTGCGCGACAGTTCGCACACGTCGGCGAACGTCGTGAGCAGCGCCAGTTCGGCGCGGACGATATCGCACGAGTCGACGGCGCCGGAGAGCTGCTCGTAGTCGGCGATCAGGGCCGCGGTGCGCTTGGCGGACACGTCGTATCCGGTGACCAGCGCGGCCAGCGAGTCGAGGCGGGCAAGGGCGTCGGCGGCGACGTCGTCGCTCAGCGAGGGCGCCGGTGCGGCGAACTCCACCCGCTCGACGGCTTCGGTGACGACCTCCTCGACGATCTGGTCGACCCGCAGGAGCGGGGCACCCGCGTCGACCTGGGCGTTGACGACGGCCAGGATTTCGCGGACCTTCCCGGCGAAGGGAGCGCGGACCGCGGTCTCCATCTTCATCGACTCGAGCACGACGAGGGTCTGACCGGCCTCGACCTCGTCACCGACGGCGACGGGGACCGCGACCACCACGGCGGGGGCGGGTGTGCGCACCACACCGGCCTCGTCCTGGCTGATCTGGTGGCTGATGCCGTCGACCTCGACGAGGAAGTGGGCGGGACCGGCGATCGACACCACGTTGTGACGGTGGCCGCCGACGGTCAGACGCGACTCGTAGTCGCCGAGCCGCTCGACGTCGACGTCGAACTCGGAGGTGCCGGTGTCGACCCGGTAGCGGTGCGGGCCGACCTGTCCGACGACGAGTTCGTAGGCCTGTCCCTGGTAGCTCAGTTCGACCTTGCGTCCGACGGCGTGACCGGCGCG
>NZ_AJVB01000151.1:0-8308 GCF_000278445.1 Rhodococcus sp. R1101 | reverse complement strand
CGGGCAGCACGCTCGGAACGCGCGGCGCGCTCGGGGCGGGGAGCACGTTCGGGGCGGGGAGCTCGTTCGGGACGCGACGTCCGGGCACGAGCGCGATCGGCCGGAGATACGTGCGAGTCCGCGTCACTCGATCGCGATGCGTTCACCGGAGTGGCTCCGTCCGCGCTGCCGTCGTGTCGTGAACGCATGAAAAAGCCCACACCCTTCGCTTTCGATACCAGTGGTCGCGCCTGCGAACCGAGCAAGCATAGTCATCCACCCGAATCGCGTGACCTTACTCGACAGTAACCTCTCTGGTTCATCTCCCGAGTCGCCCTCGACGTTACCGGGCGGTACCTCCGGGGTCCCACCTCGCGCATCGGCGGGGCCGTCCGAGGACGGCCCCACCCTGCGGTCAGTCCGGATCGGAGAGCCGGTGCACCCGGTGCGCCGCGCCCCATTCGTCGAGCAGATCCTGGGGCGCCTCGTCGACCACGACGACCACTGCGAGATCCTCGAGACTGCCCGGCTCGAGCGTGCGCAGCGAGGCTTCCGGCAGGTGGACGTGCGTAACCCACTCGTTGTAGAGCACACCGTCCAGGGAGGCCCCCGACACCGTCTTCTCGGGTACGACCACGACGACCGCACCCGTCGCGGTCACGGCCAGCGGCTCGAGAGCCACCGATTCGACGTCGACGCTGCCCAGGGCTGCGCTCCGCGACTCGTAGGTCAGCTCGTACCTCTCGCGGAGCTCGTCGATCCGCTCGAGAAGTTCGGCGTTCGTGAACGTCCGCGACCCGATGACCGCCGCCGCGTCCGAGGGTTCCACCGGACGCAGCCGGTCCGAGTACGTCACGGGAGCGGCCGAGAGAGCCGACAGGTCCGTCTGCACCTTCTCGTCGTCCACGACGATCCAGTCGCCCGACAGGGATCCTGCCGTCTTCGAGAGGGTCAGACCCACCGCGGCTCCCGCCGGCAGCTCTTCGCCGTGGCGAGCCGGGTCGACCATCACGAGTGCCGCGCCGGTCTTGGCCACCGCCCACTGCGAGACCACCGAGTCCACCGATCGTGGCATCGAGACGGCGACAGCATCGCCTGTTCCCAGCCCGCGATCGATGAGCATGCGGGCCAGGCGGGAAGACCGTTCGTCGAGTTCGCGGTACGAGATCTCCATACTCTGCCCGTCGCCCTCGGGTTCGGCGGGCACGGCGATTGCGGGCGCCGAGGGGTCCACTTCGACCACTTCCGCGAGCACGGTGGCGAGGGTGCCCGCTCCCGTACCGGCCACCACCGTGGAGGGCCCGGATTCGGCCACGATACGCGCGAGTTCGTCGGCCTCGACGAGTTCGATGTCGGCGACCGCCGTGTCGGAATCCTCGACGAACGCCTCCAGCACACGCACGAATCGTCGGGAGAGGTGAACGACCTCGGCCTCGTCGAAGAACCGCTCCAGGTATTTGAAGGTCAGCTCGATCTCGCTGTCGGCGACGGTGAGCAGCGTTACCGGGTAATGCGTGGCGTCCTTCACTCCGACGCCCGTGATCGTCATGCCGTCGATCGAGCCCGCAGCGTCGGACAGCGCGTCCCGATCGATCGGGTACGACTCGAACACCAGCAGGGAGTCGAATCCGATCGGCGTTCCGATGCGCTGTTCGATGTCGGACAGGCCGACATAGTGGTGATCGAGCAACCCCGCCTGCTCCGCCTGCAGACGTCGGAGCATCTGCGACACGGATTCGTGCCGGTTCGTCCTCACGCGCACCGGCAGTGTGTTGATGAACAGACCCACCATCGACTCGACGCCGGGCAGGTCGGCGGGACGACCCGACACGGTCGCGCCGAACACGACGTCCGAGCTGCCGGTGATGCGGCCGAGCACTACACCCCAGGCAGCCTGCACGAGTGTGTTCACGGTTACGCCGAGATCGGCCGCGAGGGCGGTCAACCGGGCGGTGCGCTCGGTGTCGAGCAGGACGCGGACCGTGGAGATCGTGTCGTTCCCGGGGTCGCGCTGAACCGGAGCGATGGCGGTCGGATCTCCGAGCCCTTCGAGCGCGGTGGCCCACGCGTCGAGCGAAACCGTCCTGTCCTGCTCGGCGAGCCACGCGAGGAAACTGCGGTAGGAGCGCGCGCGCGGCAGTGCCGTGGGATCACCGCGGAGCACGTACAGGGCCATCAGATCCTGCATGAGCAGCGGCATCGACCAGCCGTCGAGAAGGATGTGATGGGTCGTGACTCCGAGGTGGTACCGGTTCGTTCCGGATCTCACGAGCAGGAACCGAATGAGCGGTGCCGACTCCATGTCGAAGCGACGGGACTGCTCGTCCGCCAATGCCGATGCGACCGCGGCCATCCGTCGCTCGTCCTCGGTGTCGCTCGAATCGAGTTCTCGCCAGGGAAGCTCGACGTCGTCGAGCACCAGTTGCAGGGACCGTCCCTCCGCGTCCGTGACGAAAGCGGTCCTGAGATTCGGGTATCGGTCCAGCAGTGCTTGTCCGGCCGCACGCAGGCGCGCCGGATCCACCTCACCCTCGAGGTCCAGCACGGCCTGCATGGTGTAGACGTCGACGTGCTCCTCGGTCACCATCGACGCGTGGAACAGCAGACCCGCCTGCAGCGGCGACAGCGGCCACACGTCCGAGAGCGCCGGGTAGCGCTGCTCCCATTCCTCGATCTCGCTTTGTCCGAGACCGGCGAGCAGCAGGTCGGACGGTGTCAGGCCACCCGCATCCGGTGACGCCGCGTACTGGGCGAGAGCGCTCAGTGCCTGCGACCAATGCTGAGCAAGCTCGTCCACGTCGTCGGAATCCAGCAGCCCCGACGGGAAGGCGATGCTCGCGCCGAGCTGTGGTCCGCCGTCGCCGTCCGAGACGATCGCATTGATATCGACGCTCGCGTTGGCGGGCATGTCGGCGTCCTGAGCAACATCCAGCTCGCCGAGCGCGGAGGTCGGTGCCCAGCCGATCTCCGCGAGGCCCTCCGGTACGTCCGCCGACGACATCCGGCCCAGATAGTTGAAGCTCACCTGCGGCACTCGGGCGATCGACGCCAACCGCGCCGACGATTCCGGATCCAGATAGCGCAGCAGGCCGAATCCCATGCCCTTGTCCGGGATGGCCAGGAGCTGTTCCTTGACCGCCTTCACGGCCGATCCGATCGCAGCGCCACCGGCGAACGCCTCGTCGACGTCCACTCCGGTCAGGTCGACCCGGACCGGGTACGCACTGGTGAACCACCCGACCGTCCTCGACAGGTCCGCTCCCGGCAGGACGGACTCCTCCCGTCCGTGACCTTCGAATTTGACCAGGGCCGAAGACGATTCGATGCCTCGATCGCGTCGCCACCGCACGAGTGCCAGGCCGAGCGCAGCCATCAGGCCGTCGGCGACACCACCGCGGAACAATGTCGGCACCGACGTCAGCAGAGCATCGGTTTCGGACGCCGGGAGAGACAGCTCGATCCGTCGGACGGTGGAGATGGTGTCGACGGCAGGATCGAACGGACGTGAGCCCAGAGCCGGGTCCGGGCCCTCCAGAATGCGCTCCCACAGAGGAAGTTCCGCCCGGCGCTCCGAGGCCGCAGCCACGAGACCGTGTGCCCATCGCCGCAGGGACGTGCCCACGGCGTCGAGCGACACTTCCCGGCCGGAGACGATCTGCCCCCAGGCCAGACCGAGGTCCGGCAGCAGGATGCGCCACGAGACGCCGTCCACGACCAGATGGTGGGCGACGACCGCGAGGATGCCCGCACGCTCACCGCCGAAATCGAACCACACGAACCGGAGGACCGAACCGCTGCCAGGATCGAGCCGGCCCAGCGCCGCGTCGATCTCGCGTTCCGCAACGACGGTCAGATCTGCGTCGCTGATTCCGGCGGGTAGCTCGACCCGTTCGAGAATCGACACCGGATCGACACTTCCTGCGGCGCGAACGCGTAGGACATGCTCCCCATCGGTTCCGCGCTCGAGGATCGAACGCAGGGCATCGTGGTGATCGACGACGGCACCGATCGTACGAACGAGCACGTCCTGATCGATCCCGCTCGGCAATGTCACGGCGACGATCTGCGAGAACCGATCGAAACCACCGGGCCACGACAGGACCTCGTGCATGATCGGCGTCAGCGGAACCTCGCCGACACCGCCACCGGGAAGCTCGGCCGGACGCTGTGTCGTCCCGCCCTCGGAGCGCGTCGCGACCTCGGCGAGACCGGCGACCGACCGACGCTCGAAGACGTCCCGGGGGGTGAACACCACACCGCGCGCCTTCGCCCGCGACACCAACTGGATCGACACGATGCTGTCGCCGCCGAGCGCGAAGAACGACTCGTCGACGCTCACCTTGTCCAGATGCAGAACCTCCGCGAACACCTCGGAGATGATCTGCTCGACCTCACCCTCGGCGGCCCGGTACTCACGCTCCTCGATCACCGGTTCCGGCAGCGCATCGCGATCGAGCTTGCCCACCGGCGTGAGCGGCACCTCGTCGAGCACCACGATCGCCGACGGCACCATGTGCGGCGGCAACGACCGCGCCACGAACTCGGTCAACTCCGCCGTGTCGACCGTTCGGCCCCGCACCGGCAGCACGTACGACACCAGCACGGTGGCGCCGGAACCGGTGGTCCGGCCGACAGTAGCCGCGAAATCCACACTGTCGTGTCCGGCGAGAGCCGCGTCGATCTCGCCGAGCTCGATACGGAAACCGCGGACCTTGACCTGGAAGTCGCTGCGGCCGACGAATTCGAGCTCGACGGGACCGCCCTCGGTCGAACGCCAGCGAACCACGTCGCCCGTGCGGTACATGCGCGAGCCGTCGCTGCTGTAGGGATTGGCGACGAACCGCTCGGCGGTCAGGGCGGTGCGCCCGTGGTAACCCCGCGCGAGCGCGCCACCTGCCATGTAGAGCTCGCCTGCGACACCCTCGGGCACCGGGTTCAGCCGGGCGTCGAGGACGAGCGCGGATACACCGTGGGTCGGGTTGCCGATCGTGATCGGCCGGCCCGGTTGCAGGCGGGCGAACGACGAGATGATCGTGGTCTCGGTGGGGCCGTACCCGTTGAAGTACTTCCGTCCCGGCGCCCAGCGACCGAGCAGTTCGGGTGTGGTGACGTCGCCGCCCACCGACACCACCTCGAGGCTGTCGATACCGGCAGGATCCATCGTGCCCAGCACTGCGGGCGTGATGATCGTGTGGGTCACCTGTTCGGTCTGCAGCAGTTCCGCCAGATCCGGGCCGCCGATGATCCGGCCCGGCACGATCACCAGCGTCGCACCGCTCGAGAATGCAGCCATCCACTCGAGCACCGACGGGTCGAAGCTCGGCGAGCAGATGTGCAGGAACCGGTGGCCGGCACGCAGGTGGTAGAGGTCCACGGCGGTGTCGACGACACCACCGAGACCGGTGTGGGTGACCACGACGCCCTTGGGCCTACCCGTCGAACCCGACGTGTAGATCACATAGGCCGGGTGTTCGAGCCGGATCGGCCGCACGCGGTCGGCGTCGGTGACCGGTGCACCGGACCGCGCGTCCAGTTCCGCGGCCGTCTCCGGCGCGTCGAGCACGACCCAGTCGGAGTCGTCCGGCATCGCCTCGCGATATTCGGACCCGGTGATACCCATGGCCGCACCGGAATCCGCGAGCATGTAGCGCACGCGGTCGATCGGGTAGTTCGGATCGACCGGCAGGTGGGCGGCACCGGCCTTCGCGATCGCCCACACGCTCAGCACCATCTCGTACGAACGCGGGTACGCGACGGCGACGATGTCCTCCGGTCCGACCCCTCGCTCGATGAGCATGCGGGCCAGGCGCGACGAGGTCTCGTCGAGTTCGCGGTAGGTGACCGACCGGCCCTCGTACCGCACCGCGACGGCCTCGGGAGCTTGCGCGACTCCCGAAGTGAGGATATCGGTGAGGCTTCCACCTGCACTGACGCGGTCGCCGTGGACGTGCGTGAGCCGGTCGAACTCGTCTGTGTCGAGAAGCGGTAGATCTCCGACCGGCAGGTGCGGATCGCCCAGTACTCCCGCGACGAGCATCTCGAACCGTCGAGCGAATCCTTCGATCGTCGAGCGGTCGAACAACGCACTCGCGTAGGAGAATTCAGCCGAGATTCCGGCGGGGACATCCGATCCGCCGCGATGCTCGCGGAGGGTCAGCGACAGGTCGAACTTGACGGTGTCGACCTCGAAGGGCACTCCGGACACCGTGAGTTCGGGCAGTTCCAGCGCCGTCTCGGGCAGGTTCTCGAACGACAGTGCCACCTGGAACAGCGGGTGGCGTGCCGTCGACCGCTCGGGGTTGAGGATCTCCACGAGCCGCTCGAAGGGGATGTCGGCGTGGGCGAACGCCTCGAGGTCGCCCTCCCGCACGCGCGAGAGGAGGTCCGAGAAGCCCTTGCCCGCGTCCACCCGGGTGCGCAGGACGAGCGTGTTGACGAACATGCCGACCAGGTCGTCGACCTCCGATTCGCCACGACCGGCGATGGGCGTGCCGATCGCGATGTCGTCGCTGTCGGAGATCCTCGACAGAAACACCGCGAGCGCGGTGTGCATCACCATGAACATCGTGGTGCCCGTGGAGCGTGCGAGTGCCGCGAGGCCGCGGTGCAGGTCCGCGCCGAGGACGAACTCGATCTTGCCGCCGGTGAAGGACTGGATCGAAGGACGCGGCCGGTCCATGGGGAGATTCAGCTCGTCGGGCAGACCCGCGAGCGTGCGCTTCCAGTACTCGGCCTGCGCAGCGAGCAGGCTCTCGGCATCGTCCTCTCCGCCGAGGACCGCGCGCTGCCAGATCGCGAAGTCGGCGTACTGCACCGGTAGCGGCGCCCAGCCGGGGGCTTCACCTTCGGCGCGGGACATGTACGCCGTCATCACGTCGCGGGTCAGCGGCGAGATGGACCAGCCGTCGGCGCTGATGTGGTGGACGACGAAGACGAGCACGTGATCGCGCTCGGAGAGCTCGAACAGTCGTGCGCGCAGCGGGATCTCGGTGGTGACGTCGAACCCGCGGGAGACGACCCCGGTCACCTTGTGCAGCAGGTCGTCCTCGGTGGCCGGTTCGACGTCGATGTCGGGCGCGGCCTGCGAGACGGGGAGGATCAGCTGGTAGGGCTGTCCGTCGATCTCGGGATAAATGGTGCGGAGCACCTCGTGCCGGGCCAGCAGGTCCTGGACCGCCGCCTGCAACGCACCGAGGTCGAGTGCACCGCTCAGGCGCACCGCGACCGGGATGTTGTCGACCGACGATTCGGTATCGAAACGGTTGAGGAACCACATGCGCTGCTGCGCGAGCGACAACGGCACACGGTCGGGCCGCGGCTGCGGCACCAGCGGCGGACGTGCCGCCGCACCCGTGTGCTGCTCGGCCGCGACGGCGAGCGCCGCGACGCTGGGGGCCTCGAACAGCACGCGAACGGGGACGCGGGTGTCGAGCGCCGCGCCGATCCGCGAGACGACCTGGGTGGCGAGCAGCGAGTTGCCGCCGAGTTCGAAGAAGTCGTCGTCGACGCCCACTCGGCTGAGTCCGAGGACGTCGGCGAACACGCCGGCCACGATCTCCTCGATCGGTGTGCTCGGGGCACGGAATTCGCGGGTCTCGAAGACCGGTTCGGGCAGGGCCCTGCGGTCGAGCTTGCCGTTGACGTTCAGCGGCAACGCATCGAGCGTCACGAACGCCGACGGCACCATGTACGACGGCACCTGAGCACCGAGGGCGGTTCTTATCGACTCGATGTCCGCCTGCGCATCGTCCACGGGCACGATGTACGCGACCAGCTGGGTGCCGACCCGCTCGTCCTCACGAGCGATCACCGCGACATCACGCAGCACATCCATCGCCCGCAGGGCCGACTCGATCTCACCGAGCTCGATACGGAAACCACGCACCTTCACCTGGAAGTCCGTACGCGACAAGTAATCCAACTGCCCGTCACGGGTCCACCGCACCAGATCGCCCGTACGGTACAACCGCTCCCCGTCACCGAACGGCGAGGCGACGAACCGCTCCGCACTCAGATCCGCACGCCCGAAATACCCGCGCGCGAGCTGCGCACCGGCCAGATACAGCTCACCGGCGACACCGGCCGGAACCGGATGCAGACGCTCGTCGAGCACGTAGACCCGGGTGTTCCACTCGGGCACACCGATCGGCACCGACGCACCCGAGGCATCGGTGACGTCGCCGGCGGTGACGGACACCGCGGCCTCGGTCGGACCGTACAGGTTCACGAGCCGCGCACGGTTGTGGGTCAGGAACCGCTGGGCGGTCGCCGGCGGCAGCGCTTCGCCGATGGCGAGGATGTGGCGTAGCGAGGAGGCCAGCACTCCGTC
>NZ_AJVB01000150.1:0-8330 GCF_000278445.1 Rhodococcus sp. R1101 | reverse complement strand
ACGTGATCTCCGCGACGTCGGCGGTGGAGCACACGTAAGGAGGCATGGCGTAGACGAGATTGCGGAACGGACGAAGCCACACACCGGCCGCGACCGTCGCGTCGGTCGCCGCACGCATGTCCACCGGGTCGGCGAGTTCGATCACGCCGATACCCCCGAGTACCCGAACATCCGCGACCCCCGGCAGCTCGCGGGCCGGGGCGAGCCCCTCCGTCAGACCCGCGTTCAGTGCCTCCACCTCGGCGCGCCAGTCGCGGGAGAGCAGCAATTCGACCGCCGCGACCGCGACGGCGCACGCGAGCGGGTTGCCCATGAAGGTCGGGCCGTGCATCACGCCGCCGCCCTCGCCGGCGCTGATCGCTTCGGCGACGGCCCGGGTGCACAGCGTCGCGGCGAGTGTCATGTACCCGCCGGTGAGCGCCTTGCCCACGCACATCACGTCCGGGCTCACCTGCGCGTGGTCGGCCGCGAACAGTTCCCCGGTGCGTCCGAAACCGGTCGCGATCTCGTCGAAGATCAACACCAGTCCGTGCTCGTCGCACATCCTGCGTAGCTCACGCAGATAGAGCGGGTCGTGGAAGCGCATACCGCCGGCGCCCTGGACGACCGGTTCGACGACGATCGCCGCGAGCTCGTCGACGTGCTCGAGCAGGACCGCCTCGAACTGCGCGACGTAGCCGGGATCGAAATGCGCCGGTGGGGCGGGAGCGAAGATCTGCCGCGCCAGCATGTCGGTCCACAGCGCATGCATGCCGCCCTCCGGATCGCACACGCTCATCGGGGCGAAGGTGTCGCCGTGGTAGCCGCCCCGCCAGGTGAGCAGACGACGCCGTCCGGGCCTGCCGACAGCGCGCTGGTACTGCACCGCCATCTTCACGGCGACCTCGACCGCCACCGAGCCCGAATCGGCGAGGAAGACCGTGTCGAGACCCTCGGGGGTGATGTCGACGAGCAGTTCCGCGAGCCGCGCGGCGGGCTCGTGGGTGAGGCCGCCGAACATCACGTGACTCATCCGTTCGAGCTGGTCCCGGACCGCGGCGTCGAGAACCGGATGGCGATATCCGTGCACCGCCGCCCACCACGAACTCATCCCGTCGATCAGCTCGCGTCCGTCGGCGAGAACGAGCCGGGTACCGTGGGCGCGGTCGACCACGAGCGATTCGGCGGGCGCCGGAAACGCGCCGTAGGGATGCCACAGGTGCCGGCTGTCGAGGGTGCGAATCCGTTCGGGAGAGAGGGAGGAGTTGCTCACGCCCAGACTGTAGGCGGTTGGCCGCCCCCCACCGCAGCCGCGTAGTCTGCCGAGTTGCCGTGAACAACACTCACGGCAATCGTCCGGTGCACTGATCGGCGCCGGGCGGCAGTACAGCCGAACACGCATGACACCGGGGGTATCCGTCACATGTCCGTCCACACCTCGGGACGAGAACTCGAGAGTGCCGCGCGGACGGCGAGCACCCGCCCCGCGCGGCGCGCCGATCTCGACGGACTGCGCGGACTGGCGATCGCGCTCGTGGTGATCTTCCACGTCTGGTTCGGCCGCGTCTCGGGAGGGGTCGACGTCTTCCTGGCACTGTCCGGCTTCTTCTTCGTGGGCTCGCTGCTGCGGACCGCCGAGTCCCCGGCGCCGCTCGACCCGCGTCCCGTCCTGCGGAGGATCGGCAGGCGTCTGCTGCCCCCGCTCGTCCTCGTGCTCAGCGCCGTCGCCGTCGCCACGGTCGTGTTGCAGCCGTTCACACAGTGGCTCGCGGTGGCCGACCAGACCGGGGCGTCGCTGCTCTTCGTCCAGAACTGGTACCTCGCCCTCACCGCCAGTGACTATCTGGCGGCGGACCCCATGGTCAGTCCGCTCCAGCACCTGTGGTCGATCGCAGTGCAGGGCCAGTTCTACGTCGCGGCGCTCGTGGTGGTGTTCGGCTTCGCGTGGCTGCTGCGCCGGATGTCGGTGCCGGTGCGTATCCCGCTGACGGTGCTGCTCACGGCACTCACCGCATCCTCGCTGGCGTACGCGGTGCTGTCCGACCGGGCGCAGTCGTGGCTGTACTACGACAGTGCCGCCCGCGCATGGGAGTTGACCCTCGGTGGACTGCTCGTGTGCCTGTCACCGTGGCTGCGGGTTCCGCGTGTGCTGCGGATCGTGCTCGGTGGGCTCGCACTCGTCGTGCTGCTCGCGTGCGGTTTCGTCCTCGACGGCAACGCCCTGTTCCCCGGTCCGTGGGCGCTCGTGCCCGTCGGCGCGGCGATGGCACTCGTCGTGGCGGGAGTCGGCCCCGGTCCCGACCACGACACCCCGTCGGCGCGACTGCTGGCGTCCGCACCGATGGTGCGTCTGGGGGCGATCGCCTACTCGCTGTACCTGTGGCACTGGCCGCTCCTCATCGGCTACCTGATCGTGCGCGGGCACCCGTCGGCCGGTCTCGTGGGCGGACTCGGTGTGATCGTCCTGTCGCTGTTGCTCGCCGAGGCGTCGACCCGGTGGTTCGAGGAGCCCCTCCGCCGCGTCGCCCCTCCTCGGCCGTCCCGGACGGCCGTGCTCGGTCTCGTGACGGTCGCGGCCGTCGCGCTCGTCGGGGCCGGCAATCTCTGGCACACCTACGTCGACCGCTCGGCCGAGACGGTCGAGCGCACCTCGGCGTTGCCGGCGGAGCTGTATCCGGGCGCCGCCGTCTTCGATCCCGCCGTCTCTGCCGAGCCGCAGCCGGTGCAACCACCGCTACTGGTCGCCCATCGCGACCTGCCTCCTGCGACGCTCGACAACTGCATCGCCCAGCACACCAATCGCACACCGTTGACCTGCACCTACGGCGATCCGCTCGCGACGCGCCGCATGGTGCTCGCCGGCGGGTCGCATTCGGAGCACTGGCTCGCCGCGCTCGACGCGCTCGGTATCGAACACGGTTTCCGCCTCGACACCTATCTCAAGGTGGGGTGCCCGCTGTCCGATCCGCTCGCCCCGCTCGTCGAGGAGTCCCCGACGATCGAGTGCGACACGTGGTCGACCGCCGTGCTCGCGGAACTGCGCGCGGATCCACCCGACTACGTGTTCACCACCTCGACGCGCACCAAGGATCAGGGCGAAGGGCCGGGCGACTTCGTTCCGTTCTGGTACATCGACCTGTGGCAGACGCTCGCCGACTACGGCATCCCGGTGATCGCGATCCGCGACAACCCGTGGCTCTTCCGCGACGACGTCGCGTACCGGGCCGCCGACTGCCTCGCCGGGGGCGGCAACGCCGAGACGTGCGGGGTGCCCCGGGGCGAGGCGCTGGACCCGGTCGACCCGGCCGTCGCCGCGTCCGCGCACCTGCCCACCGTGTCGCTGCTCGACCTGTCCGACAGGTTCTGCCGCCCGGACCTGTGCCGGGCGGTGGAGGGCAACATCCTCGTCTACCGCGACGAGAACCACCTCACCACCACCTACGTCCGCACGCTGACGCCCGAGCTCGGCAGACAACTCGGTCCCGCCACCGGCTGGTGGTGACGCGCTCACCCGGTGTCCGGGCCGCCGGAAGACTACTGTTGGCGGGCATGGAGTCCACCGAAGCGAGTGCTACCGACGAGATGCCCGAGACGCTGGAAGTGTGGCCGGGATCCCCGTACCCCCTCGGAGCGACCTACGACGGGGCCGGCACGAATTTCGCGCTGTTCTCCGAGATCGCCGAGAAGGTCGAACTGTGCCTCATCTCACGTGAGGGGACGGAGACCCGCATCCCGCTCGAAGAGGTCGACGGATACGTCTGGCACGCATACCTTCCCACGGTCTCACCCGGTCAGCGCTACGGCTATCGCGTGCACGGCCCGTTCGACCCCGAGAACGGACACCGATGCGATCCGAGCAAACTGCTCCTCGATCCGTACGGGAAGGCATTCGACGGCTCGTTCGACGGCGATCCGTCGCTGTTCTCCTACCCGCTGCCCGGCGCCGAGTCCGCGACCGGCCCGGCCACGGACGAGGCATCGGAGGACACCGACGGCGGCACCACCGCGCCCGACGACACCGTCGAACCCGAGGCGATCGCGACGGGACGGACCTCCGACGCGGCCGCGGATCTGCCCGCACTGGATTCGCTGGGCCACACCATGACGACGGTGGTGATCAACCCGTTCTTCGACTGGGCGATGGATCGCCAGCCCCGGCGTCCCTACAACGAGACCGTCATCTACGAGGCTCATGTCAAGGGCATGACGGCGACGCACCCGGACGTCCCCGAGCACATGCGGGGCACCTACGCCGGGCTCGCGCATCCGGCGATCATCGACCATCTCCTCCACCTCGGGGTCACCGCGATCGAGCTGATGCCGGTGCACCAGTTCATGCACGACCAGGTGCTGCTCGACCAGGGCCTGCGGAACTACTGGGGGTACAACACCTTCGGGTTCTTCGCGCCGCACGCCGAGTACTCGTCGTCGAACAAGCCGAGCGCGGTGGTCGCCGAGTTCAAGGCGATGGTGCGGAGCTTCCACGAGGCCGGCATCGAGGTGATCCTCGACGTGGTCTACAACCACACCGCCGAGGGGAACCATCTCGGTCCCACCATCAGCTTCCGCGGCATCGACAACGCCGCCTACTACCGCCTCGTCGACGACGACAAGGCCTACTACATGGACTACACGGGAACGGGTAACAGCCTCAACGCCCGTCACCCGCACACCCTGCAGCTGATCATGGATTCGCTGCGCTACTGGGTCACCGAGATGCACGTCGACGGTTTCCGCTTCGACCTCGCGTCGACCCTGGCGCGCGAGCTGCACGACGTCGACCGCCTGTCGGCCTTCTTCGATCTCGTCCAGCAGGATCCGGTGGTCTCGCAGGTCAAGCTCATCGCCGAGCCGTGGGACATCGGCGAGGGTGGCTACCAGGTGGGCAATTTCCCCGGTCAGTGGACGGAATGGAACGGCAAGTACCGCGACACGGTCCGCGACTACTGGCGCGGCGAACCGGCCACCCTCGGTGAGTTCGCGTCGCGCCTGACCGGCTCGTCCGATCTGTACGAGGACACCGGCCGCCGCCCCGGCGCGTCGATCAACTTCGTCACCGCCCACGACGGTTTCACCCTCGCGGATCTGGTGTCGTACAACGAGAAGCACAACGACGCCAACGGTGAGGACAATCGCGACGGCGAGTCGCACAACCGGTCGTGGAACTGCGGGGTGGAAGGTCCCACGGACGATCCCGAGGTCCTCGCGCTGCGCGGGCGCCAGCAGCGCAACATGCTCGCGACGCTGATCCTGTCCCAGGGCACGCCGATGCTCGCCCACGGCGACGAGTTCGGTCGCACCCAGCAGGGCAACAACAACGTGTACTGCCAGGACAACGAACTGTCGTGGGTGGACTGGTCGCTCGCCGAGTCCAACGCCGAGCTGCTCGCGTTCACCCGCCATGTGATCGCGCTGCGGACCGAGCACCCGGTGTTCCGGCGTCGCAGATTCTTCGAAGGCCGGCCCATCCGCAGCGGTGATCAGTCCCGCGACATCGCGTGGCGTACCCCGGCCGGCGACGAGATGATGCCGGAGGACTGGGACAGCGGCTTCGGCAAGTCCCTCGCGGTCTTCCTCAACGGCGAAGGCATCCCCGAGCCCGATCAGCGGGGGCAGCGCGTCGTCGACGACTCGTTCCTGATGTGCTTCAACGCCCATCACGAACCGATCGAGTTCGTCACCCCCGACGGCCCGCACGCCGAGGAGTGGACGGTCGCGCTCGACACCGACGTCCCCGACGGTCTGCGGGAGGAGACGGTCGTCGCCGGTAAACCGGTGCGGGTGCAGGCGCGTTCGGTGCTGGTGCTCCGGAGAACCCGGTGACCTCGGACGTTACGGAGTCGGCAGGTGTGAGCGGCGGCGGCGCGGGGAACCCTGCGTCGGTGCTGTCCACCTACCGACTCCAGATGCGCGGCGACGAGTGCACCTTCGCCGACGCCGTCGCCGTGCTCGACTACCTCGACGCCCTCGGGGTCTCGCACGTCTACCTCTCCCCCGTCCTCAGCGCGACGATCGGGTCCACCCACGGTTACGACGTGGTCGATCCCGGCACGGTCTCCGAGTCGCTCGGGGGCCGCGAGGGGCTGGAACGGTTGTCGCGGGAGGCACGCGCGCGGGGCATGGGACTGGTCGTCGACATCGTCCCCAACCATGTCGGTGTGAGCGACCCGCGCCAGAACGCCTGGTGGTGGGACGTCCTGAAACACGGGTCCGGGTCCCGGTACGCGTCCTTCTTCGATCTCGACCTCGCCGACGACAACGGTGCGGACGGACGGATCGCCCTGCCGGTGCTCGGGTCCGACGACGACGTCCGTGACCTGACCGTCGACCGTTCCGGCGACGAACCTCTGCTCGCCTACTACGACAAGAGATTTCCCATCGCCCCCGGAACCGACGCCGGCACGGGCGAGGAGGTCCACGCGCGACAGGCCTACCGTCTCGTGGCGTGGAACTCGGGGCTGATCGGATATCGCCGCTTCTTCACCGTCGACGATCTCGCCGCCGTGCGGGTGGAGGATCCGGAGGTGTTCGACGCGACGCACGAGCAGGTCGCGTCGTGGATCGCCGACGATCTCGTCGACGGGATCCGCGTCGACCATCCGGACGGTCTCGCCGATCCGGCCGGCTATCTCGCGCGTCTGCGCGAGGTGATCGGCCCCGAGCGGTGGCTCGTGATCGAGAAGATCCTCGGCGACGCCGAGCCGTTGGACGCCACCCTGCCGGTGGACGGCACCACCGGCTACGACGCGCTCGGGGAACTGTCGGCGGTCTTCGTCGATCCGTCCGGTGAGACGGAACTGAACGCCTTGTCGCGCAGGTTCACCGGCGCAGAGGGCGACGCATCGTGGCTGCACGCACGCGAACACGACCTCAAGCGGTCGGTGCTCGGGAACGGGCTCGCACCGGAGGTACGCCGGCTCGTGCGAGCGATCCGGCGTGAGACCGGCGACACCGAATGCGACGACGCGGCGCTGCACGAGGCCGTGATCGCCGTCGCCGCACAGCTTCCCGTCTATCGTGCCGACTACGCGCCGCTCGCGACCCTGGTGCCGCGCATCGTCGGCGATCTCGCCCGTTCGCACCCCTCGCTCGGTCCCGCGCTCGCGGTGTTCGCCCGGGCGATGGCCTTCGGGGACGAATCCGCGACCCGCTTCGGCCAGGTGTGCGGGGCCGCGACCGCCAAGGCGGTCGAGGACTGCTTGTTCTACCGTGCGGCGCGGCTGATCTCGCTGCAGGAGGTGGGCGGGCAACCCGGCCGTTTCTCCGTCTCCCCGGCAGAATTCCACCTCGCGTGGACCCAGCGGGCTCGGCACTGGCCGCGGGCGATGACCACCCTGTCGACCCACGACACCAAGCGCAGCGAGGACGTCCGGGCGAGGATCGGTGTGCTCTCGCAGGTCGCCGACGAGTGGTCGCGGCGGCTCGGGTCGTGGAACGACCGTGCGCCCGCGCCGGATCCGGCGATCGGACTGTTCCTGTGGCAGACCCTGTTCGGGGTGTGGCCACTCGACGGAGTGGTGACCGCCGAACTGCGCGACCGGGTTCACGCCTACGCACAGAAGGCGCTGCGGGAGAACGGGACCCGCTCCACGTGGACCGAGGTCGACGAGGAGTTCGAGGCCGCCGTGGACGGCTGGCTGGACGCGATCTTCGACGGACCCGTCGCGGGCGAGCTGACCTCGTTCGTCGCGGAGGTCGAACCGCACGTCGCGGCCGTCTCGTGCGGCCAGAAGTTGCTGCAGCTGCTGGGTCCGGGTGTACCCGACGTCTATCAGGGCACCGAACTGTGGGACGACTCGCTCGTCGACCCGGACAATCGGCGGCCGGTGGACTTCGACGCCCGACGGCGACTGCTCGACGCCCCCGATTCGGCCCCGGCGAAGTTCACGCTCGTGCGCACGGCGCTCCGGTTGCGCCGCGAACGTCCGGAGAGCTTCGTCGGCGGGGCTTACGTGCCGATACTCGCCACCGGCCCGGCCGCCGAGCATCTTCTCGCGTTCGGCCGTGGTCCCGCATCGGACGATCTCGACGTGCTCGCGGTGTCCGCTCGCCACACCGTGGCGCTGTCGCGTTCCGGATGGAAGGACACGGCTCTTCACCTGCCGGACGGCGAGTGGTCGGATGCCCTGACCGGACGCACCTTCACCGGGCCGGTCCGGATCGTCGATCTGCTCGATCCCCTGCCGGTGGCAGCGCTCGTGCGGGTTCGGAATTCCGGATAGAGGTGCCGTTCAGGGTTCGAGGGCGTCGCGCGCGTCTTCTTCGGCCTGGCGTCGGCGGGTCCGCCGCCGGTTCCAGGCGAACCCGCCGACGGTACGAACCCGCCGACGCCGACTCGTAGATTCGCGCCC
>NZ_AJVB01000149.1:0-8335 GCF_000278445.1 Rhodococcus sp. R1101 | reverse complement strand
GGCGCTCGTCGGCGAGAGCCGGGGCCATGATCTGCAGGCCGACGGGAAGACCGTCGTCCGCGGAGAGGCCGGACGGCACCGACATCGCGCAGTGACCCGCGAGGTTGGTCGGGAGCGTGCACAGGTCGGAGAGGTACATCGCCAGCGGATCGTCGACCTTCTCGCCGAGCTTCCACGGCGTGAACGGGCTCGTGGGCGAGACGAGTACGTCGACCTGCTCGTATGCCTTGTCGAAGTCCTGCGCGATGAGACTCCGGACCTTCAGCGCCTGACCGTAATAGGCCTCGTAGTAGCCGGACGACAACGCATAGGTACCGATCATGATGCGGCGCTTGACCTCCTTGCCGAAACCGGCGGCGCGGGTCGCGGCCATGACCTGTTCGGCGCTCATCGTGCCGTCGTCGACGCGCATGCCGTAGCGCATCGCGTCGAAGCGGGCCAGATTGGAGGACACCTCCGACGGCAGGATCAGGTAGTACGACGCGAGCGCATATTCGAAGTGCGGGCACGACACCTCGACGACCTCCGCGCCGAGCTTCGTGAGCGTCTCGACCGCCGCGTCGAACGACGAGAGCACGCCGGGCTGGTAGCTGTCGGAGTGCAGTTCCTTGACCACGCCGACCTTCAGGCCCGTCAGGTCGCCGGCCGCGCCCTGCCGCGCCGCCTCCACGACGGGACGCACGGCGGCGTTCACCGACGTCGAATCGCGCGGGTCGTGCCCGGCGATGACCTCGTGCAGCAGCGCGGTGTCGAGGACGGTGCGGCCGCAGGGACCACCCTGGTCGAGCGACGACGCGCACGCGACCAGGCCGTACCGCGAGACCGTGCCGTAGGTGGGCTTGGTGCCGACCGTGGCGGTGACGGCGGCGGGCTGACGGATCGAGCCACCAGTGTCGGTGCCGATCGCGAGCGGCGCCTGGTAGGACGCGAGTGCGGCAGCGGAACCACCCCCGGAGCCACCGGGGATGCGGCTGGTGTCCCACGGGTTGCGGGTCGGTCCGTAGGCCGAGTTCTCGGTGGACGAGCCCATGGCGAATTCGTCCATGTTGGTCTTGCCCAGGATGGGGATACCCGCCTCGCGCAGCTTCACGGTGAGCGTCGCATCGTAGGGCGAGACCCAGCCCTCGAGGATCTTCGAACCGCACGTGGTGGGCATGTCCGTGGTGGTGAACACGTCCTTGAGCGCGAGCGGGACACCGGCGAGTGCCGAGGCCGGCTTCTCACCCGCGGCGACGGCGCGGTCGACCTCGGCCGCGGCGGCGAGCGCCTGCTCGGACGCGACGTGCAGGAAGGCGTTGTACTCCCCGTCCACCTCGGCGATGCGATCGAGGTGGGCCTGGGTGACCTCCACCGACGACAGTTCGCCGGCGTGGATCTTCGACGCCAGGGTCGCGGCGTCGAGACGGGTCGTATCGGCGCTCATTCGCCCTCTCCCAGGATCTGCGGGACCGAGAAGCGGTCTTCCTCGACGGCAGGCGCACCGGAGAGCGCCTGCTCGGGCGTGAGGCCGGGAACGACGACGTCGGGTCGCGTCACGTTGGTGACGGCGTTCGGGTTCGCCATGGGAGCCACGTCGTCCGCGGCCACCTCCGACACCGCCTTGACGTGGTTGAGGATCGAATCCAACTGACCGGCGAACTCGTCGAGTTCGTCATCGGTCAGCGCAAGCCGGGACAACCGGGCGAGATGCGCGACCTCGTCACGGGAGATGGCAGGCACCGTGAATGGCCCCTTTCCGATGGAGAGTGAACGTCCTGTCCAGGGTAATGCGTCCTGGAAGCGGCGGCGCACGCGGTTCGACGACGTCACTCGCCGCCCGCGCGGTGCTGCTTTCCGCGGTCCGATGTTGCGAGCTCCGCAACGCCGTGTTGCATTCGTGTGACATCCCCGGTCGCGACCGGGGATTTTCGGTGGGCTCGGCCTATTTTCGATTCCGCACCGTCCCTGACGCCGTCGACGAGGTGCAAGGATGTGGTCTGCCAGAGGCCGATACGGCCCTTGGCGCCGGCATGCGGATGCCGGCGCATCACATGCCGTCGCTGTGGCGTTCGCCGACGGCACGAAACGACTGAGGAAGGACTCACGTGTCGTACCTCCTGCGTGTCAGGCTCCCCGACTCGTCCCGGTAGTCTCGGCTCGCTCGCCCTGGCGCTCGGTTCGGTCGGCGCCGACATCCTGTCGCTCGACGTGGTCGAACGCGGCAGTGACTTCGCGATCGACGATCTCGTCGTCGACGTCGAACCGGGCAAGCTCCCCGACACGCTCCTCACCGCGGCCGAGGCCCTGCCCGGCGTGACGGTCGACTCGATCCGCCCCTACGCCGGGATCCTCGACACACACCGCGAACTCGAGCTGATCGATCACGTCGCCGCCGCGCGCGACGATCGGATCCAGATCCTCGTCGACGGCGCGCCGCGGGTGCTGCGCGTCGGCTGGGCGACCGTCCTCGGAGTCGGGCCGAACGGCATCTTCCGCATCGCGGGGAGCCCGGGTTCGCCGGAGACCCGTCTCAGCGGCGTCCCCTGGATGCCGCTCGCCGAAGCCACCCTGCTCGACCACGAGGGCGACTGGGTGCCGCAACTCTGGCGCGACATGGACACGATGCTCGCGGCCGCTCCTCTCGGCTCATCCGAGCGCGTCCTCGTCCTCGGGCGTCCCGGCGGACCCGAGTTCCGGCCGTCCGAGATCGCGCGCATCGGTTACTTCGCGGGCATCGTCGGCACCGTCCTCCGGTAGTCGCCCGAGGTTCGGGGACAGACCTCAGCCGACGACGAGCCTGTGTGCCTGCGCGATCGCTTCCTCACGCGAATGCACACCCAGTTTCCTGTAGAGGGAACGCAACTGGGTCTTGACGGTGTTGAGGGTGACGAACTGTTCTTTGGCGATCGTGCTCGCCGTGCCGCCGGCGAGCAACGCGTCGAGGACCGCGCGCTCGCGTGGGGTCAGCCGTACGACGACACGGATCTCACGGAAGATGCCGTACTCGGCCATCGCCGAGTCGAGATCGATCGGCAGGTCGACACCCAGGGACAGGATGTCGCGCACGGCCGACGGTGGGACACCGACGAACGGCCGCGTCACCCCGGCATGTTCCGCCAGCACCACGGCCCGCTGGAGCCGTCGTCGCGCATCGGTGCGGCGACCGAGTCGCAGCGCCGCCACCGATCCGATCAGAGCGAGTTCCGCACCGACGGCCGGACAGCGCTCACGGGCGGCATCCCCGCGATGCACGATCACCTCGGCGCCTCCGGGATCGCCGGCGAGCAGACTCGATCGCGCCCGGACCGGAGCGGTGAGGGGGTGCGTCGACCCGTCGAGCAGCTCGCGTGCCGCACCGGGCTCACCGAGAGCGAGGTGCAGATCGGCGCGCGCGGCATCGACCAACACCGCGGAGATACCGGTGAGGCGATGGGAGAAGTGCTGCAACTCCGAATCGATGTACAGCAGGCCGTCGGCGGGCACACCACTGAGCAACGCCAGTCGACCGCGCGCGTACATGACGGCCGCCCACAACTCCTCCGTGTGGCGGGGTGTGCCGAGCTCGGAGAGTGCGCGGAAGGCCGCGCCGGTGTCGAGCCGGTCGAGTGCCACGAGCGCGGTGGCGGCCAGACCCGCCGTACGGACGAGGGCCTCGGCTTCTCCCAGGATCGGCGGATGCCGGCGCTCCTCCTCGATCCACCGGGTGGCCTCGTGAGTCCGGCCCCGGAGCGCTTCGAGGAGCGCGAGTTTGCCTGCGGCCTCCCGCTCGACGAACACCCCTCGCCCCGCCGTGTGGGCGTGGCGCAGCATCGTGCCGGCCTCGGTGGTGCGTCCGCCGAGGAGGTAGACGGTGCCGAAGTTGAGGTATTTCAGTCCGTGAGCGTGCCGGGTCGTGGTGTCGAGCGTCTCGAAATCCGGCACGGGTTCGGTGGCCAGGCCATCGCACACCTCCATCGCCTCGTCGTAGGAACCCTGCATCCGGAGAGTTCCGAGGCGGAGGACCGCTTCGAAGGGTTGCGGGAATGTCCACTCCCTCGGCTCTTCCGAGTCGTTCCGCGCATGGGTGATCGTCCGCAGCAACGCGACGGTGCGATCGTCGGTCGCCATGCCGTCGGGAAGCAACTCGAGCAGCACGATCCCCAGGGAGCGGAGCGATCCGCTACCGTACAACGCCACCCAGTTCTTCTCGACGATGTCGATCGCGCATCGCCGGTCGCGCCGCTCCACGGCGTGTTGGAGGGCGATGTCCGGACGTGAGCGCTGCAACCAGTAGTCGATGAGAGCCGACCGCGCATCCCACAATTCCTCCGGGTATTCCGCGTCGCCCACCCGCAGGAGTGATCTTCTGACGACTTCGGGATAGCACCGGGTGGTCCGGCCGCTCGCAGGGTCCACGTCCGTCGAACAGGTCTCGATCAGTCCCGAATCGGTCAGTGCGGCGAGGAAGACGTCGCCGTCGTCGATGTGCGGCAGGGCCGAGATCGACGACCGTGTCACCGTGTTCGGTGCGGCGGAGACCAGGACCGAGCGGGAGGACAGTGCCGGTGAGGAATCCGCCGCCAGCGCATGCATGACGACGAGATCGACGGCCGAGTCGACGAGTACGTCGAGGGCGTCGGCGCCGTAGGCCCGGTGCGGTCTCTCCGCGCGCAGCGTCGCGCACACCGCTGCGACGAACGCGGCGAATCCGCCGGTGCGGCGGGTGATCCACTCGACGGTGCGTTCGTCCCGTGCGAGTCCGAAGAGACGACACAGTGCAGCGGTCTCGTCCACGGTGAACGCCAGGTCGTCGGTTCCGACGACCGTCCTGCGCCGGTGCCCGTCGACATGTTCGGCCCACGAGCCCGCAGCCCTGCTGGTCGCCACGACGCGCACCCGCGGACCGAGCTGCAGCAACCGCGCCACCCGGTCCTCGATCGCCTCGACCGCCCGGACACCGTCGAGCACGAACATCACCGGTCGGGCGTGCCGGACCAGTACCGAACACACCGTGTCGAAGGAGCCTTCCGTTGCAACGGATTCGTCGATTCCGAGGGAATTGCACAGCGACGATGCCACCGTCGCCCAGTACGTCTCGGGTGTGACATCGTGCGGGGGCTCGGGAACCACCACGGGCACCATGTCGGGACACGGGTCGGTCGCCAGCCATGTGTCGACGAGTGTCGTCTTACCCGAGAAGGGACCACCGACGAGCACGGCGAGTTCGGAATGTGCAGACAGAACGGAGAACAATCGGCGACGAGACAAAGGCATCGTTCTCGGCACGTCCACTATCCCTTTCGCATCCGGACAGCATCGTCCCCGAAACGGACTCACAGATTTGTGCGAATTCTAGCAGTGCGCGGGGGAATTGACGGATTTCACCGGAATTCCGATCGAGCGCCGGGAATCACATCGAAGTAATTCTCCACTTCGATTCCCGCGGTCCACGAACGGTTCTCACGGCGACGGGGGAGAAGCTCCCTGAGCTTCTCCCCCGTCCGTGACATCGTCAGTGCGCGAATGCCTGGGCGGTGTGGCCGCGGCCGACACCCTTGCGGAGATATCCGACCACATCGGCGATGTCCTCGCCGAGCTTGTGGGCCATGTCCCGGCTGAAGCCCTCACGGAGCACGATGCGCAGCACCGCGACGTCCTCCGCGTCCGCCGGCATCGTGTAGGCCGGAACCTGGAACCCGCGGGCCCGCAGCTCGTGGGAGATGTCGAACACCGTGAAGCCGGGATCGCCCGTCACCTCGAAGGAGATCACCGGAATGGCGGAGCCCTCCGTGATGATCTTCATGTTCTCGATCTCGGAGATCTGCTCCGACAGCATGAGCGCCGTGTCGCGCAGCGTCTCCATGATCTGGGTGTAGCCGGCGACACCGAGCCGGATGAAGTTGTAGTACTGGCCGATGACCTGGTTACCCGGGCGCGAGAAGTTCAGCGTGAACGTCGGCATGTCGCCACCGAGGTAGTTGACCCGGAAGACGAGGTCCTCGGGCAGATGTTCCTTCGAGCGCCAGACGACGAAACCGATACCCGGATAGGTCATGCCGTACTTGTGGCCACTGACGTTGATGGACACGACCCGCGGCACCCGGAAGTCCCATTCGAGATCCGGATGGAGGAAGGGTACGACGAAGCCACCGGAGGCGGCGTCGACGTGGAGCGGGACGTCGGGACCGCCGGAGGCCGCGAGCTCGTCGAGCGCGGCGGCGATCTCCGCCACCGGCTCGAGCTCGCCGGTGAAGGTGGTGCCGAGGATCGCGACGACGCCGATGGTGTTCTCGTCGACCGCGTCACGGACCTGCTCGGGGGTGATGACGTAGCGGCCGGGCTCCATCGGCAGGTACTTCGGCTCGACGTCGAAGTAGCGGCAGAACTTCTCCCACACCACCTGCACGTTGCTGCCGAGCACCAGGTTCGGCTTCGACGCGTCCTTGCCGGCGGCCTTGCGGGCCTCACGCCAGCGCCACTTGAGCGCGAGCCCACCGAGCATGACGGCCTCGGACGAACCGATCGTCGAGACGCCGGTGGCCGACGACGGATCGGCCGGATCGAGCTCCTCGGCGTGGAACAGGGCCGCGACCATGTTCACGCAACGGGTCTCGATCTCCGCCGTGGCCGGATACTCGTCCTTGTCGATCATGTTCTTGTCGAACGTCTCGGCCATGATTCGGCCCGCCTGCGGATCCATCCACGTGGTGACGAAGGTCGCCAGGTTGAGCCGCGAGCTGCCGTCGAGCATCAGCTCGTCGTGGATGAACTGGTACGTCGCCTCCGGATCGGTCTCCGACTTGGGAAGCCGCAGAGCAGGAATCGGGTCGGTACCGAGCCGGCCCGTGTAGGCGGGTGCGAGTGTCTCGCTCGGAGCGGTGGGATCTGACATGGCTTCCTCCATTATTCGCGCATCGAACACTCGTCCGATCCGGTGGGCGTCGGGGCATACGGGACAGTTCTCACACCTCGATCGGCGGGTACAGCCTCTCCATCGTGTAGCGGCGGTTGCGCCGGACCGACAGGGCACTCAGGGTCAACGATACGAGCAGAATTCCGACGAGAACGGCGATTGCGATCCACAATCGCGAATCGATGTTCTCGGCGACGGTGAGCTGCCGCAGACCGTTGACGGTGTAGGTCATCGGGTCGAACGGGTGGATGTACTGGAACGGCTTCGCGGTGGTCGGCACAGGGTAGATACCGCCGGCCGAGACGAGTTGCAGCATCAGGAAGGCCAATGTCACCACACGGCCGACGGCGACCCCGAAAATCGCGTTGAACGCCTGGATCATGGCCAGATACGTCGCGGAGATCAACATCAGGAACAGGATCGTGCCCACCACGTGCTTCACGTCCAGTCCGACACCGAAATGGACGACCGTGTACATCACGACCACCTGCAGGATGCCCACCAGCAGCGCCGGCCAGTACGACGCGAGAACCGTGCGGTAGGCGCCGAGTCCCGCGACGGTGGGCCGCGACTGCAGCGGAGTGAGCAGCATCCAGGTGATGATGCCTCCGACGAACAGGGCGAGCGACAGGAAGAACGGCGCGAAACCGGTACCGAAGGTGGGTGCCTCGTTCGTGTAGTTCTGTTGCAGTGCAACCGGAGTCGACAACGTCTCGGCAGTGGAGGTGCGCTGTTCGTCCGTCCAGCTCGGCACCTGGGTGGCGCCCTGACTCAGTGCCTGCGCCAGTTCCTGCGAACCCGACTGCAGCTCGACCATTCCCGAAGACAGTTCTCCCGCTCCGTCGGCGAGCCGGACACTGCCGTCGGTGAGTTGGACGAGACCGGAGTTCAGCGTGGCGGCACCGGAGCTCAGCTCGTCGACACCGCCGCGGAGTTGGTTCACCTCCGCCGCCAGACCGCCGCTGGACAACGTCGCCAGGGCGCCCTGAAGCGGACTGTTCGGATTGCCCAGTTGGTATTCGAGTTGTTCGGCATCGGCCTGCAGACGCACGATCTCGGCGCGCAGGGCGTCGGCATCGGAGACCGCCTGTTGCGCCGTCAGCGGCGTCAACGCCGTGATCGCCTGCTGCACGACCGGATCGGAGCTCCGGTTCAGGATGTCGACGACCTGCTGCACGGCCTGGTTCACCGTCGACTGTGCGGTCTGCGGAACGCGCGATTCGAGGGTGTCGAGCGAAGCCCGCAACTCCGCCGCCTGCCCCGCGACACCCGAGAGTGCCCCGCTGTCGAGCGCGCTGAGCAGCGGACCGGTCACGCCGTCGATCGCGGTCGCGAGTTCGTTCGCGCCGGCTGCGAGCTGCGCCGATCCGTCCCGCGCCGTGACCATGTTCGTCGCGAGCTCCTGCGATCCCGAGGCGAGCTGGTCCGCACCACTCTTGGCCGTATCGATACCGTCGGCGAGCT
>NZ_AJVB01000148.1:0-8355 GCF_000278445.1 Rhodococcus sp. R1101 | reverse complement strand
GCAGGCGCGCCGCGAGCACCTGCATCGCGCGGGCCTTGTTCTGCAGCTGGGAGCGCTCGTTCTGGCAGGTCACCACGATGCCGGTGGGAAGGTGTGTGATGCGCACGGCCGAGTCGGTGGTGTTGACGCCCTGACCGCCCTTGCCGGACGACCGGTAGACGTCGATGCGCAGGTCGCTCTCGTCGATCTGCACCTGCTCGACCTCGTCGGGCTCGGGGTAGACGAAGACGCCGGCCGCGGAGGTGTGCACGCGGCCCTGCGATTCGGTGACGGGCACCCGCTGGACGCGGTGCACGCCACCCTCGAACTTGAGGCGGGACCACACGCCGTCGCGCACATCGGTCTTCGACTTGACCGACAGGGTGATGTCCTTGTAACCGCCGAGATCGGAGTAGGTGGCGCCGAGAACTTCGACGCGCCACCCGGCGCGTTCGGCATAGCGGGTGTACATCCGGGCGAGGTCGGAGGCGAACAGAGCGGACTCCTCACCGCCCTCACCGGACTTGACCTCGAGGACCACGTCGTCGCTGTCGTGCGGATCACGAGGAGCGAGCAGGTCGGTGAGGGACCGGTCGAGCTCGGCGACCTGCGATTCGAGGTCGTCGACCTCCGACGCGAACGACGAGTCGTCGGTGGCGAGTTCGCGCGCCGCTTCGAGATCGTCGCGGGCCTGCTTCAGAGCGTTGTAGGTCGACATCACCGGGGCGAGTTCGGCGAACCGCTTGCCCACCCGGCGGGCCGCCGCGGGATCGTCGTGCAGCGACGGGTCGGACAGCTGCTGCTCCAGACCCGCGTATTCGGCCAGGATGTCGTCGATGGCCGACGGCTTGGTCTGCCCCGCCATGAGTGTGCTCCGCTCTGATTCGGTCCGTGCAAAGAAAATGCCGACGCCCGGCCTGCACGGGGGCAGTACCGGGCGTCGGCGTGACAGCTAGCTGTCGGAATCGGCCTTCTTCGATGCACGCTTGCCGTAGCGAGCCTCGAAGCGCGCGACACGACCGCCGGTGTCGAGGATCTTCTGCTTGCCGGTGTAGAACGGGTGGCAGTTGGAGCAGACTTCGACGGTGATCCGTCCGGCCTCCGACGTGCTGCGGGTCTCGAACGTGTTGCCGCAACCGCAGACGACGGTCGTCGTCACGTAGTTGGGGTGGATTCCTGCCTTCATGGTGTCCCTTTCGTGGCCGCCGGGTCGCCTTCGCGGGTCGAAGACGTGAACCGGAGCCGGACTGAGCCTGTCGATTATGCCAAACGTAGGGCCCCGGGGAGAAATTCCCCGGGGCGCCGACGTCAGTCGTCGAGTGCCCCCGGTGCGGTCTTCGCCACATTCATGAGGAACTCGATGTTCGTCTTGGACTTCTTGAGCCGGTCGATGAGCAGATCGATCGCCTGGTGCGAATCGAGGCCCGAGAGCACGCGGCGCAGCTTGTGCACCACGGCGAACTCGTCCGGGCTCATGAGCAGCTCGTCCTTGCGCGTACCGGACGGGTTGACGTCGACCGCCGGGAACACGCGACGCTCGGCGATCTTCCGGTCGAGCTTGAGCTCGGCGTTGCCGGTGCCCTTGAACTCCTCGAAGATCACGGTGTCGCCGGTGGAGCCGGTCTCGACCATCGCGGTGGCGATGATCGTGAGCGACCCGCCGTTCTCGATGTTGCGGGCAGCACCGAGGAAACGCTTCGGCGGGTACAGCGCGGTCGAGTCGACACCACCGGAAAGGATGCGTCCGGATGCCGGCGACGAGTTGTTGTACGCGCGGCCGAGACGGGTGATGGAGTCGAGGAGCACCACGACGTCCTGGCCCATCTCCACCAGACGCTTGGCACGCTCGATGGCGAGCTCGGCGACCGAGGTGTGGTCTGACGGCGGCCGGTCGAAGGTCGAGGCGATGACCTCGCCCTTCACCGAACGCTGCATGTCGGTGACCTCTTCGGGACGCTCGTCGACGAGCACGACCATGAGGTAGCACTCGGGGTTGTTGACGGCGATCGCGTTCGCGATGTCCTGGAGGACCGTGGTCTTACCGGCCTTCGGCGGCGACACGATGAGCGCGCGCTGCCCCTTACCGATCGGCATGACCAGGTCGATCACGCGCGTGGTGAGGATGTTCGGCTGGGTCTCGAGCCGCAGACGCTGGTTCGGGTACAGCGGCGTGAGCTTGTTGAACTCGGGGCGGCGCTTGGCCGAGTCGACGTCGCGGCCGTTGACCGTGTCGAGGCGGACCAGCGGGTTGAACTTCTGGCGCTGGTTGCTCTGCTCGCCCTCCCGGGGAACCCGCACGGCACCGGTGATGGCGTCGCCGCGGCGCAGACCGTTCTTACGCACCATGTTCATCGACACGTAGACGTCGTTCGGGCCGGCGAGGTAGCCGGACGTGCGCACGAACGCGTAGTTGTCGAGGACGTCGAGGATGCCGGCGACCGGCTGCAGGACGTCGTCCTCGCGGATCTCGGGCTCGCGCGAGTCCGAACCGCCTTCGTTGCGGTCACGTCCACGGCGACGCTCACGGAAGCGACGGCCCCGGCGGCCGCGGCCACCTTCCTCGTCGTCTCCCCCACGGTTGTCCTGGCTCTGACGCGGACCCTGGTTTCCGCCGTCACGGTCGCCGCCGTCCTGGCCGCGATCACCCTGGTTACGGTCACCCTGGTTACGGTCACCCTGGTTGCGATCGCGCCGCGAGGAGCCGTCGCCGGAGTTGCGGTCCTGGCCCTTCTCGCGCTGCGAGTCGCGGTCCTGGCGGCCGTCCTCGGACGACTCGGCACCTTCGGTCTGCTGGTTCTGGTCGGCGTTGTCGCCACCACGACGTCCGCGACGGCCACGGCCGCGACGGTTTCCGTCGGATTCGTTGTCGCCGCTGGGGGTCTGGGCACCCTGCTGCTTCTCCTGCGAGCCGTCCACGGCCGACTTCGCGTCGGCCTTCTGCTCGGGCGACTTCGCGTCGGCCGGGTTCGCGTCGGCCTTCTGCTCGGGCGCGACGGTCTCGTCGGAGGCGGCACGGCCACGGCGACCGCGGGTGCCACGCGAGGGCGCTCCCTCGGGCTTGTCTGCCGTCTCGGTCTTCGCTGCCGCTTCGGCCTTCTCGGCGGACGCGGTCTTGTCGGCGCCGGTGTTCGACGCAGCTGCAGGCTGCTCGGTGACAGGTGCGGCGGCGCCGCCTCCCTGCCGCTCCTTGATGGCAGCGATGAGATCGCCCTTGCGCATCCCGGAGGTGCCCTTGATTCCGAGCTCGGCGGCAAGTGTCCGCAACTCGGCAAGCACCATGCCCGAAAGGCCTGCTCCGCGGCGACCGCGCGTGGTCGTCCGGCTACCGGCCTCGGGAATGTCGAGAGCAGGTGTAGCGATCAGGTCCGTATCTGTCACGGAGATCCTTCCTTCCCTCGCTCGCTTCATGCGCAGCAGAGGGTTCGTCCCGCAGATCAGTTCGTCCACTGAGCTGGGATTTGCCGTACGAGTTCAGGGAAAACGAACGGTCGGCACGTCCGCCACCACACCGAAATCCGGTAGGTGCGGTCTGTCCCCCTCCCGGATCCGGGAGCAGGTGAGGATCGATCCAGGTTCGACGCCCCGATGGAGCTGGAGTGATTGCCCTGGAGAATCCGGCGACTGATACGCACGACGTGCGGACACCCCACAGAATAGCGACGATCTGTACGTAGGGCAAGAATCGCCGTGCCGGACGGGACGTGTGTGTTGCACCACCGTCCACCCCCGCATCCGGCACCGCGCGCCGGTCTCAGTCGACCTGGACGCCCTCGGCGATCTCGAGGTCCAGCACCGTCAGATCGTCGGCCTCGGCCGCGGCTCGCAGCTCGTCGGGCAGCGCGGAGGTCGTCAGCGCCAGCACCGTCGGCCCTGCACCGGAGACGACGGCGGAGATACCTGCTTCGCGCAGTGCGGCCACCCATTTGGTGGTGAGCGGCAGGGCAGGGGCCCGCTGGGCCTGGTGGAGCAGATCCTGCGTTGCCGGCATCAGCAGTTCGGGTCGCTCGGTGAGCGCGACGACCGCGAGAGCCGCCCGGCTGACGTTGAACGCCGCGTCCCGATGCGGCACGAGCTCGGGCAGCAGTCCCCGGGTGTGGGCCGTGGAGGAACGGACCGACGGGACGAAGGCGTACGCCTTGATGTCGGGGTGCACGCGCAGGTTCACCGCGCGGTAGGTCCGCTGCTGGGAGTCGACCTCGACCTCGGTCCACGACACCACGGCTCCGCCGAGCACGCTGGCGGAGGCGTTGTCGGGATGTCCCTCGAACTCGGACGCCAGTTGCACGAGCTGCTCGTCGTCGAGGACACGCTCCGGCGCGATCTTGCGGACGAGCCCGTTGGCCGCCGCCAGCCCTCCCACCGCCGCGGAGGCCGAGGACCCGAGCCCGCGGGAGTGCGGGATGACGTTGTGGCACACGACGTCCAATCCGTCGGCCCACACACCGGCGGCCTCGAGTCCGCGCTCGACGGCTCGGACGACGAGGTGGGAAGGTCCCCACGGAACCTCTTGCGCGCCTTCCCCCTCCACCCGCACGTCGAGGCCGGAAGCCGTTGTCGTGACGGTGATCTCGTCGTACAGGCCGAGGGCGAGGCCCAGGCAGTCGAAGCCGGGGCCGAGGTTCGCGCTCGAGGCCGGAACCCGTGCCGTCACCGAGAGCCCCACGGGCAACGTCTGCGTCATGTCCTGATTCCCAACGGAGGAAGGCGTGGCGGTCAACTCAGGCCAACTCGAGCGCGGAGGCGACCGCGACCGGGTCGACCGGGATCGGCTCGACCACGGGCACATCGCGCAGGGCCGTGTCGGGGTCCTTGAGGCCGTTGCCGGTCACGGTGCACACGACCTTCAGGCCGCGTTCGAGCCAGCCTTCCTTGCTCGCGGCGAGCAGACCGGCGATGGACGCGGCCGACGCCGGCTCGACGAAGATCGACTCGGACTTCGCGAGCAGCCGGTACGCCTCGAGGATCTCCTCGTCGGTCGCCGCGCGGAACGCGCCGTTCGACTCCTCCTTGGCGGCCACCGCACCGTTCCACGATGCGGGAGCACCGATGCGGATGGCGGTCGCGATGGTCTCGGGATCCTTCACCGGATGGCCGAGGACGAGCGGTGCGGCACCGGCGGCCTGGACGCCGAGCATGCGCGGGCGGCGCGTGCTGAGGCCGTCGGCGGCGTACTCGCTGTAGCCCTTCCAGTAGGCGGTGATGTTGCCGGCGTTGCCCACGGGCAGCACGTGCACGTCGGGCGCGTCGCCGAGCGCGTCGACGATCTCGAAGGCCGCGGTCTTCTGGCCCTCGATACGCACCGGGTTCACGGAGTTGACCAGCCCGATGGTGGAGAACTCCGCGGTGGTCTTGCGTGCCAGCTCGAGGCAGTCGTCGAAGTTGCCCTCGACCTGCACGATCTTCGCGCCGTGCATGACGGCCTGGGCGAGCTTGCCCATCGCGATCTTGCCCTGCGGCACGAGCACCGCGCAGCCGATGCCGGCGCGTGCGGCATAGGCGGCGGCCGAGGCAGAGGTGTTGCCGGTGGACGCGCACAGCACGGCCTGCTTGCCGGTCGCGAGGGCCTCGGTGACCGCCATGGTCATACCGCGGTCCTTGAACGAACCGGTGGGGTTGAGACCCTCGACCTTGACGTGGACCTCGCAGCCGGTGATCTCCGACAGGCGCGGAGCCGGGAGCAGCGGCGTGCCACCCTCGCGCAGCGTGACCGTCTTCCAGTCGTCACCGATCGGCAGGCGCGAACGGTACGCCTCGATCAGGCCCGGCCACGGCGTGTGCACGGGGGTGGTGTTCTTCTCGGCCGCGCTCATTCGGCGGATCCCTCCAGTCTCAGGACGCTGGTCACAGCGATCACGGATTCGAGTTTGTCGAGCGCTGCGACGGTATCCGCCAGCGCACGGTCGGTGGCCTGATGGGTGAGTACCACCAGACGGGCAGCGTCGCCGGCGCCTTCCTGGCGGACCGCTGCGATGCTCACGTCCCGCGTGGCGAACTCGGCGGCGACCGCCGAGAGCACACCGGCGCGATCGGCGACCTTCAGGTTGACGTAGTAACGCGTGAGGATGTCGCTCATGGGTGCGATCTCCAGTTGCGCATACTTCGACTCGCGCGGACCGCGCCCACCCTGAACCCGATTGCGGGCGGCCATCACGAGGTCGCCCATCACCGCGGAGGCGGTGGGGGCGCCACCTGCGCCCTGGCCGTAGAACATGAGCCGGCCCGAGGACTCCGCTTCGACGACGACGGCGTTGAACGCGCCGTTGACCGAAGCCAGCGGATGCTCGCGAGGCACGAGCGCCGGGTAGACGCGGGCGGACACGCGGTCCTTGCCGTCGGCGGACGGGACGCGCTCGCACAGCGCGAGCAACTTGATCGTGCAGTTGAGCGCACGCGCCGAGGTGAGATCGGCGGCGGTGATCGAGGAGATGCCCTCGCGGTAGACGTCGGCCGCCGTCACACGGGTGTGGAAGGCGATCGACGCGAGGATCGCCGCCTTGGAGGCGGCGTCGAAGCCTTCGACGTCGGCGGTGGGATCGGCTTCGGCGTACCCGAGGCGACTCGCCTCGGCGAGCGTCTCGTCGTAGTCGGCGCCCGTCTCGTCCATGGCCGAAAGGATGTAGTTCGTGGTGCCGTTGACGATGCCGACGACCCGGTTGACCTTGTCGCCCGCGAGCGACTGGGTGAGCGGGCGGATCACCGGGATCGCGCCGGCCACAGAGGCCTCGAAGTACAGGTCGACGTTGCGGGACTCGGCGGCCTCGGCCAGTTCACCGGTGTAGGCGGCGAGCAGCGCCTTGTTCGCGGTGACGACGGACTTGCCTGCGTCGAGCGCCGTACGCACGAGCTTGCGGGGCAGTTCGATGCCACCGATGAGCTCGACGACGATGTCGACGTCGTCACGACGGATCAGCGCCTCGGCGTTCGTCGTGAGCAACTCCGCGGGAAGTCCCCTGTCGCGGGAGACGTCACGGACCGCGACCCCCCGCAACTCGAGGGGCGCACCGATGCGCGCCTCGAGATCCGCGGCGTCCTCGCGGATGATCCGCGCGACCTCGGCACCGACTGTGCCGTGCCCGAGAACCGCCACACCCACCGGACGCCGGCCCGAAGCATCGGTCGCCGTTGCACTGGTCACTCCGAAACCTCCAAGTTGAGCAGATCTTCCACGGTCTCGCGGCGCAGCAGAACGCGCGAGACACCGTCCTTGACCGCCACGACGGCGGGGCGAGGCAGCAGGTTGTACCTGCTCGACATCGAGTAGCAGTATGCACCCGTCGCCGCGACCGCCAGTAAATCACCGGGTGCGACGTCGGCGGGCATCCAGGCGTCGCGGATGACGATGTCGCCGCTCTCACAGTGCTTGCCGACGACCCGCGAGACCACCGGTTCGGCCTCGCTCACGCGGGAGACGAGGCGCGATTCGTACTCCGCCTGGTACAGCGATGTGCGGATGTTGTCGCTCATGCCGCCGTCGACGCTGATGTAGCGGCGGACGTGTCCGGAGCCGACCTCGACGTCCTTGAGGGTTCCCACCTCGTAGAGGGTGACGGTGCCCGGTCCGGCGATGGCCCGCCCGGGTTCGACCGCGAGGGTCGGAGCCGGGAGCCCGGCGAGTGCGGACTCGTTCCGGACGATGTCGCCCAGCTTGGCGGCGAGATCGGCGACCGGCGGCGGATCGTCGCTCGGCACGTACGAGATGCCCAGGCCACCGCCGAGGTCGACGATGCTCATCTGCGCGGTCTTGTCGACACCGAACTCGGCGACGATGTCGCGCAGCAGACCGATGACGCGGTGCGCGGCGAGTTCGAAGCCGTCGACGTCGAAGATCTGCGAGCCGATGTGGCTGTGCAGGCCGACGAGTCGGAGGTTGTCGGCGCCGAAGACCCGGCGCACGGCCTGCATGGCATGGCCACCGGCGAGTGAGAGCCCGAACTTCTGGTCCTCGTGCGCGGTGGAGATGAACTCGTGGGTGTGGGCCTCGACGCCCACGGTCACCCGGATCAGCACGTCCTGGACGACACCGGCCTCACCGGCGACCGCATCGAGCCGGTCGATCTCGGCGAGCGAATCGAGCACGATGTGCCCGACCCCTGCGGTCACGGCGGCCTGCAGTTCGCGGACGGACTTGTTGTTGCCGTGCATCGCGATCTTCTCGGCGGGGAAGCCGGCGTGCAGGGCGACGGCGAGCTCACCGCCGGACGCGACGTCGAGCGAGAGTCCCTCCTGGTGGACCCACCGCGCGATCTCGCTGCACAGGAACGCCTTCGACGCGTAGTGCACCTTCGCCGTCGGACCGAAGGCTTCCGCGATCTCCCGGCAGCGGGAGCGGAAGTCGTCCTCGTCGACGACGAACAGCGGCGTGCCGTACTTCTCGGC
>NZ_AJVB01000147.1:0-8360 GCF_000278445.1 Rhodococcus sp. R1101 | reverse complement strand
AAAATCGCGCATTCGAAGGAAGAACCTCGGGTCACCGACTTCCAAAAGCGCGATCCTCATCCATCTTGCCGGCCACTCGGTCTCCGTACCGACTCTCGTCCACACGAGGAACGGCAGCCCACACCTCTGGCTTCCCGACGGTCCCGCCGCTGGTCGTGCGATCCGGATGACCACCTTCTCTCCCGGTACAGCTCTCCGGAACTTCGAATCCGAATCCCCCCTCTGCCGCAGACTCGGCGCGACCATCGCAGATCTCGACGTCGCCCTGTCGGACTTCAGACATTCCGGCGCCGATGTCAAACTGCTGTGGGACATCCAGCAAGCACACCGAACGAGAGAGCTCATCGACCATCAGCCGGATCTCGCCGGGGCCGAGGTCCTCCGGCGCGGATTCGATCGTTTCGTCGACGAAGTCTCCACTCGTCTGGCCGAACGTCCGCGTCAGGTAATCCACAACGATGCCAACCCTGACAACGTCCTGGTCGTTCCGTCCGCTCCGCCTATGATCACTTTCATCGATTTCGGAGATGCAGTCGTTGCGCCGCCGATCGTGGACCTCGCTGTCGCCGCGTCATATCACATCGGGGCAGGTATCGAGCGCGGAATCCTCGGCCACGCTGCCGATGTCATCGAGGGATACCACTCGCGGCTTCCCCTGACGGTTGAGGATGCGGAGCTGCTGTACGACTTGATCACCATACGGGTACTGACAGCGTTGACAATCGCTTCTTGGCGCGCAACCCAGTTTCCGGAGAACAAGGATTACATCCTCAGAAATGCTGCCGGCGCGTGGCGCCGGCTCGAAATGCTCGAATCCGCCGGGCGCAGGACAATCGAGGAAGAAATCAAGGTGAGGTGTCAACTGTAATGACCACGATCAACTACGCGGAGTCCATCCGCGAACGCCGTGAACGCGCACTCGGGCCCGCCTATCGACTGTTTTATCGCGAGCCGGTGCACATCGTGCGTGGCCGGGGAACCAAAGTCTTCGATGCCGAGGGCAACGAGTATCTGGACGCGTACAACAACGTGCCCGCAGTCGGGCACTGTCACCCCAGGGTGGTCGAGGCGCAGCATCGCCAGGCGCGACTGATCAACACCCATACCCGCTACCTCGGAGAAGAGCTGGTCGATTACGCCGAGCGACTCCTGGCCACTTTTCCGGAGCAGCTGGGAAACGTGATGTTCACCTGTACAGGTAGCGAAGCCGTCGATCTCGCGCTCCGCGTGGCACGGCACGGCCGTAGCGGGACCGGTATCATTGTCACAGACAACGCTTATCACGGCACCACCGCGGCCGTGGCCGCGATTTCTCCGTCGCTCGGCGCAGCACAACCCCTGGGTACCGATGTCCGGGTGGTTCCAGCACCGAATCGATTCCATCCCGACGAGGTGGCGGAGAAGTTTCCTGCGGCTGTCGATGCTGCAATCGCCGACCTCCGACGTCATGGGCATGGAGTGGCTGCGTTCATCGCGGACTCGATCTTCGCATCGGACGGCGTGGTTCCGGATCCTGCCGGGTTCCTTGCAGGCGTGGTCGATGCAGTCCATCGGGCCGGCGGTCTCTACATCGCGGACGAAGTACAACCGGGTTTCGGCCGGACCGGATCCGAGATGTGGGGTTTCGCCAGGCACCACATCGTTCCGGACCTGGTGGTGCTAGGTAAACCCATGGGGAACGGAATGCCGATCGCAGCGATGGTGACGCGTCCCGAACTCTTGTCCCGGTTCGGCTCGGACGTACGCTATTTCAATACTTTTGGAGGAAACCCGGTTGCCATCGCTGCTGCAGCAGCTGTGCTCGACGTCATCGAGGACGAATCACTCCTCGCCAACGCCGCCGAGGTCGGAGCGTATCTCCACTCAGGACTGACTCGCCTCCTTGCCGAGCATCCCCATTTCGGCGAGGTGCGGGGCGCAGGCTTGTTCTTCGGCGTCGACGTTGTCGACGAGGAGGGGCGACTGTGCCCCACAAGAACCGATCGAGTGGTCAACGCCTACCGTGACAACAGGGTGCTCATCGGCACGGCCGGACCACGCAGCACCGCATTGAAGATTCGCCCGCCCCTGCCCTTCTCGCAGAACGACGCCGACCGATTCCTCGAGGTCACCGCGGAGCTGCTGCCGAGGCTGAAGTTCCGCCTGTAAGTGGACTTTGCATAACCAGCAGCAGCGTCGACGTTGAGCACTCGTCTCTGCAGTAGGCCGAGAAGATCGAATTCGTCGATGAGGGCACCAGCGAGGTGCACTCCGTGCTGGTCGACGAGCACTTCCCGGGAATCGGAGTTTTCAGGCAATGTCCGCGGCCACGATCACGCTCGACAATTACCTCACAGGGCACTGGACCGGCGGTCTGATAGGACTTTGCCAGGCTGGGAAGGGTATGGTGGAAGATCGGGCAGATAACAATCCAATAGTCCAGTGCGCGTTCGCGTTTACGCACTGGGACATAGAGGGTCGGTGCTCGCCGGACGCTTTTGGTTCGGTCGACCGCAGTGTGGTGAGGAACAGGTGCGCGGCGGTGACGAGGGTGACGTGGTGGTACCAGCCGAGCCAGGAGCGGCCTTCGACGTGGTCGAGTCCGAGGCCGGCTTTCGGTTCGCGGTAGTCGTGTTCGATGCGCCAGAGGATCTTGGCCAGCCATCGCGCAGGCGCCTGACGAGGGCACGCCGGCGCAGATAGCCGCGGCGCGCGACAACGCGGTCCGACAGATGCTCCGGACTCACCCAGAGGTGATGGACTACGTACGGCGATCAATTCTCGAACCGGGCGGGGCCAGTCAACTGTTGGAACGCCTGACGGAACTGAGCCGCAGCGAGATCTCCAAGCTTCGTGCACGTGGTGTCGCCTCGACCCGTCGCTCGGAATCGACACAGGTGATCGGGGTGATGGTCAGCCAATTCGGACAGTTGCTGCTGCAGCCGATGATCGACGACATGTGGGATTACCTCGGTAAGACCGATGGCCGTGATGGCGACAAGCCCTCATTGACCGTGACCGTCGACTGATCACCGAGGCCGCCCGGCTTCGGGTGTGCTGCTGCCAGGTCATGCTGATGAAGGACGCCTGCCTGTTGTCCGCCTCGCCTCAACAGACTTCCTCAGCAGCCGGCGCGGGAGGCGCACCCGGACGGGCCGGCTCCCTGGGACAGCGCGAATACCGAAGTGCGGCTGATTGATCCGGCATGGAACGCTATCGCTGTCGGCGAGACCGGTGAGATGATCGCGAGCGAGGCGTTCATGAAAAGTTACTGGAACAGCCCCGACGCCCCCGCCGCAACTCTTCGCGACAGCTGGCTGCGCAGAGTTCACGAACACAAATACGCCGGCAGACTTGTTCACGGCGTCCAGCACCCTGCTACCGCAGCCTGCACGGCCTGGGTGCGCAGCAGGCTACGGTCACTTTTCTCGCTACTCAACGCGTCAGGACGGTGCCCCACGGATCCTGCGTCAGTACTCACACTCGAGCGAGTCGCGATCGTGAAGCAACGTCGAGACCGGGCAGCACTCACTGCCTGGTGATCAAAGGCGCTGGCTGACACTGGTCGACGGCAGACCGCATGGCTACATCTGGAAGCATCCACACAGCCCGGTGTACAGATGGACCGCGACGGTGTTTCGAAACTCGACCTATCGGACGACAGCGCTGTAGTGGCGGCAGTCGCTGCGGGCACAATTCCTGATTCTGTTTCCGCACTCGACGATCGGATGATCCAGTCCGTTCTCACCGGGCAGTGCTTCAGAGTTCGAGGGTGCAGGCTGGAGTGTCGCCGCTGACCTCCTGAAGCTCTGCCCCCACGACACCATCCGCGTAAGGCCTTTGAGGATTGGGCGCGGACTTCAGCCAATCGACGAGAACATCGACCTCGCTCCCCGTTGCTCGGCCCCACTCGACCTCGAGCATCCACAGCAGCCGGAACACCGCAACAAGTCATAGCCGTAGCTCCGGCAGGTCAACGGGCTCACATCACACAGTGCCAGATCTCGCAGGTACTGGGTGATGGGTTCGACCTCCGCACCAGCACGGTCCACCACGATGTACGGCGGAAATCTCGTCTCAGCCGCGGACACCGCGCCGATCCGGTCGCAATCGGCGCAATCGGCTCGGCCCTCCATCAACTGCTTTCGTAGTTCCGACATGCACCAGTTCCTTCAACACAGGATGTCGGCCGTCTTGGGCCAACGTCGATTGGTGCAGTCGACTATTCGTCCCGGCGAGCGAAGCGCATGAGCCCGGGAATACTGGGCGGGATCGGTGCAGCTCTCGGACTCGCCGCGTTCTTCGGAGCCGGCGGAACGGCCAGCCGAGTTGCCGGCTCGGGACCGGCTCGCCCTGCGTCAGCAGGAGCAGCGGCTCTTGTAGTGGCCCTCGCCCGGCGATTCGTTAAGTCTTTCGATGGATGTCGACAGCGGTGGCGCTCGCTAGCCTTCATGACATGACGAGCGACCCATACACCTCCGGCGGCGACGTGTCCGCTGCCGTCGAGCACCGTCCTCCGCCCGGCCGCTGGTGGGCGCTGGTGGTATTAGCTGTCGGCCTGGCACTCATCGTCATGGACGGCACCATCGTCGCGGTCTCGTTGCCGACGATCATCGACGACCTGCACCTGGACTTGACCGACGCGCAGTGGGTGAATTCGCTGTACTCGGTGGTGCTGGCAGCGCTGCTGCTCACCTCCGGCAGTCTCGGCGACCGCATCGGCCGGCGCCGAATGTTCATTCTCGGCATCGTGCTGTTCGTCGCCGGCAGTCTGTGGGCTGCCACTGCGGGAGACGCTGCCGCACTGAACAGTGCGCGTGTCCTCCAAGGCGTCGGCGGCGCCTGCATCCTGCCGTCCACGCTGTCCACGGTCAACGACATGTTCCGCGGTAAGGACCGAGCGGCCGCGTTCGGGGTGTGGGGCGCGGTGATCTCTGGCGCCGCGGCTCTAGGACCACTCCTGGGCGGATGGCTCACCAGCACCTTCACGTGGGAGTGGATCTTCCTGGTCAACGTTCCCATCGGGGCGTTGCTGGTAGTAGCCGCACTCATCGCAGTCCCCGAAACTACTTCCCCGGTGAAGCGTCGGGGCTACGATATCGACGGTTTGCTGCTGAGCGCGATCGGTTTCGGCGCACTGGTTTTCGCGGTGATCGAGGGCAACACACTCGGCTGGTGGAAACCGCTGAGCGACCTGAATGTGTTCGGCCTGACGTGGTCACAGGAGATGCCGATATCGATCGTGCCGGTACTGCTGGCGATCTCTCTGGCGGTGCTGGTCACCTTCGGATTCTGGGAACGACACCGCGCGCGCGTGCGGCGGTCGGCCCTGCTGGATCTGAATCTGTTCTTCACTCCTACCTTCAGTTGGGGCAACGTGGCGGCGATGATGATCGCGGTCGGGGAGTTCGGGCTCATCTTCGTGCTGCCGCTGTATCTGATCAACGCGGTGGGACTGAGTACCATGGGCGCCGGGTACGTACTCGCGGCGATGGCAGTCGGCGCATTCGTCTCCGGTGCCCTGGCGCGGCACCTGGCGGCGCGTCTCGGCGCCGCAGGCACCGTGTTGGTGGGTGTGGCGCTCGAAGTGATCGGTGTGCTGGTGCTCGCGTTCACCGTCCATCCCGACTCGTCCCCGGTGCAGATCAGCGGTGTGCTGATGATCTACGGCGTCGGTCTCGGGTTCGCGTCGGCGCAGCTGACCAGCACCGTGCTGCGGGATATCCCGGCAGCGGCGTCCGGGCAGGGGTCGGCGACACAGAGCACGGTACGACAGGTCGGAGCCGCATTCGGTGCAGCGGTCGCCGGGTCGGTGCTGTCGATCGCGCTGGCCCACAATCTCGCGCAGGTGACCGGGCCGGCCGCGCAATTCGCCGAGGCCACTCGGACGTCCGCGGGCGGAGTGATCGCAGGACTACGCACACGCGGTGAAGAGGACATCGCGCAGACCCTCTCGGGTGAGTTCAGCGACGCCACACAGTGGACGCTGATCGCGACCTCCGGCTTCCTGCTCCTGGGACTGCTCGCGGCGACCGTCGTCTGGTGGGTCTCGCGCCGGACACCGGACGCCCGCACGGGTGATCCTGCCGATGACGCGGGCCATGACAGGATCTCCGTCGAGTGAGGTTCGGCCCCTCCGCACCGCCTGACCTACGGTCAGATGATCAGGCCCCGTTCGCGTGCCACGACCACCACGACGAGGCCCTCGTGGAATGCCAGCGGCGTACGTAGTCCGGCGCGCGACCGGATGGTCGTCGACGAGCAGTACCCGTACCGCGCTCATCGGACCCGCACCGCGGGGAGGGCGGCTGCCACGGCGGTTCCGTCGCCGTGGGCTGATTCGACGACGAGGGCGACGTCGTATTCCATGACGCGCGACCCCATCTCGCCGTCGGTGAGCAACTCACCGGCGATGCCGGTCTGCTGTTCGAGTTGGCTGAGCAGGCGCCGTAACGCGGAGTGCAGCGGCGCGGCTTCGAGGGCGGCGGGTGCGAGGGCGTCGACCACCTGTCGTGCTTCGACGAGGTTCTGCTGGGCGGTGTCCGCGATCTGGGTGAAGATCGCGACCGGGTCGGCGGGGCCACGCTCTCCTGCGCGGGAGAGAAGGAGGATCGATGAAAATCCCCTGTGCCAGAGTGTCGTGGATGTCGCGGGCGAGCCGGGGACCGTTCGGCCAGCGCGCCGGCTTCTCGTTGCAGGGCAACCAGTTCGTCTTGTGCCTCGACCAGTTCGCGGTGTGCCTCGGTGAGCTCGTCCACCAGTCGCTGTCGTTGCGCGGACCGGCGCACCAGCTGCTGATAGATCACCGCCATGCCGGCGGCGGCCAGCGCCCCGAAGATCGGCCCGATGATCGACGCTGCCGTGTTCGTCGTGCCGTGCCCCATCGTCGCCGCGAGGGCGGCCGCGGTCAGTGCACTGGTCACGACCAGCGTCGTCGGAGTCGCAAGGAGGGGAAAGCAGAGGAAGAACAGGGCGAACGCCAGCCAGACGAAGTCGGCGTCCGCCACGACGAGCGCCACCCAACCGAGCACAAGTATTCCGAGCCAGATCTGTCCCAGCCGACGCTCTCTGGGCTCGCCGTTCACGAGGCCTCTGCGCCGCACGAACCAGATCCCGCACAGGTACCACGCCGCCACCGCCGCGGCGAGTGGCACAACGAGGGCGAGGTGGGCGCTGACGGCGACGGCACGCCCGGTACCCACTGCCAGGAGCAGGAAGAACAGCAGGTATGCGCCTGATTGCATGGCGCGGAGCACCGGTTCGGCACCGGCCGGATGAGGCACGTCGGGTGTTCGTAGATCACTCGTGAACACCGAGCTCACGCTAACAGCGGCTCATTGTCTTCCCTCGAATCCGTCGCCGATTCCCACTTTCGATGGATCGGAGAACCCAACCGATGCTCGATGTCTCCACCTCCTCTTTTCGCGACGCTGGAATACATGTTCCTCAGCATCCGTGATCTCCGCTTCGCCCAGGGCCGGTTCGCCATCATGAGCTCGGCCCTGTTCCTCATCTCGCTGATGGTCGTCATGCTGTCCGGGCTGACCTCCGGGCTCGGCAATCAGTCCATCGCCGCGATCAAGAATCTCGGTGCCGACCACTTCGCCTTCGGAGCACCGGCCGAGGGCCAGGGGGTCTCGTTCGCCGAATCGATCGTGACGACCCGCCAGCAGGCCGAGCTGGAAGCCAGGCACGGGGTGGACGCGGCGGCGATCATCGGTATCGCGCCGACCCGGGTCAGCGTTGACGGCAGGGAAGTCGCCGCCTCCGCCTTCGGTGTCGACGGAAGCTCCTTCGCCGCCCCGGTCGCGCTCGCCGGCGGGGAAGTCGCTGTCGATGCCGACCTGGCCAAGGACAACGGATGGGCGACCGGAACCCGGATCACGATGAGCGGAACGCCGTTCACGATCGCAGCTGTAGTCGACGACTCGTTCTACAGCCACCAGCCGGTGGTCTGGATGGACCACGACGCGTGGGCGGCGCTGCCGTCGGCCGGAGGGAGCGAGGGGAGCGTGGTCGCGCTGCGGACCTCGGACGGTTTCGACGCCGGAGCGGCCGCTGCCGCCACGGGAACCGAGATCACCGACCAGGACGGGGCGCTCGATGCGATCGGCTCCTACACTTCCGAGCGTGGATCGCTGTTGTTGATGCAGGCGATGTTGATGATCGTCAGCGCCTTGGTGGTCGGCGCCTTCTTCACCGTGTGGACCATTCAGCGCAGCCAGGACCTCGCCGTCCTCAAGGCTGTCGGCGCCTCCACCCGTTACCTGGTCAAGGACGCGCTCGGTCAGAGCCTGATCGTGCTCGTGTTCGGCGCCGGGCTGGGCACACTGGTCGCACTCGGAGTGGGAACGATTGCCGCGCAGGTGGTTCCGTTCACG
>NZ_AJVB01000146.1:0-8376 GCF_000278445.1 Rhodococcus sp. R1101 | reverse complement strand
ACAGCGCACACTCATCATGAGCGGGTTCGTCGTCACCCTCGCCGGAATCGTCGTTCTGCTCCTGCTGGTGCGTGCATGGGCCAGTGCATGGGCGTTCGCGCCGGGCCTGTTGCTCATCGGTATCGGCCTGGGTGCGATGCTCACACCCTCGGTGAACGTCGTGCAGTCGGCCTTTCCGGAGGAACAGCAGGGCGAGATCTCGGGCCTGTCGCGGTGCGTGTCCAATCTGGGCTCGTCCCTGGGCACCGCGGTGGCAGGTACCGTCCTTGTCGTCGGCCTGGCCACTCCGGATCGTTCGTACGCACTGGCGATGATCGTCCTGGCGGTCATCGGCCTCGTCGGACTCGCCGCCTCCGCATTCCTTCCCTCGACCACCTCACGCGCTACTTCCACTGCACGCTGACCGCACTGCACCACCGGCGTGCAGATCCGGTGTTTCCATAATGAAACACCTTTACCGCCAACGGATGCGGAAATCGAGGGAACGGTGTTCTTTCACGTCGACGGTGGGCGGCGGGGAGTGCCCGTCGACCAGTATTCCGGTTCGACGTCAGCGACATCGACGTCGTGTCCGAAGAACTGGCGGGCCAGCACACGAGCGCGGTCCTGCACCTCCGCCGGGGTGAGCTCGTCTGCCAGTACCAGCGACAGCCTCGCCACGCAGTCGCTCGGCTCGTCGATCCGGTGTACCGTGCACCTCCAGTCGCCCATCAGATTCGTCCCGCCGAACCCGTCGTCGCGTCGGGCGGGCATGCCCGACGCGGAGGCCGGTCTCGTGCTCAGGACGCGAGAATCCTCGCCTTCTCCCTCTCGAACTCGGCCTCGGTGAGCACGCCTTGCGCCTTCAGTTCGGCGAGGTCCTTCAGCGCGGCGATGCGGTCCGCCCCGCCCGGAGGCGGGCCGGCCGCGGCCGGTGCGGGCTCGGGTGCGTACTGTTCGGGCCGACCGTACTGTGCTTGTTCCTGCGCACTCCACCGCGCTCCCTGACGTCGGGAGACCCGGTTGGAGACGGCTGTCGCAGTCCCCGCTACGACTGCGGTACGAGCCACCCCACGAAGCAGTCCCGGCATGATGATCTCCTCACGTATCTCGTTCGCCCGAATCATGTTTCGACATCGAGCTTCTCCAGCGAAGCCAAGATGCTCTGTACCGGGATACGCCCGGATGCGACGAGTTCGGCGCCGTTGCGACGCAGTGCCCGCGCCAGCGGAGCAGCCCAGGTGTTCTCGTAGACGAGCACGGCGGCCGAGCAGCCCGGTTCGAGCGCGGCTCCCGCTTCGTCGAAGTCGGTGTCACCGAGCAGGCCCGAGGACGCCTCCGCGAACAACGTCACGTCGACCTCTCCTTCGAGTCCGACCTCGGAGATGTCGATCCCGGCGACAGAACCGTCCGTGTCCTTGCGGACGAACGCGAGATCGAGCACCCGGATGATGCCGCGCTCGACGAGGTCGAGCAGCAGCGGTAGAGCAGAACCGTTCGGCGGTCGGTCGGCTGGGAATTCGATGACGAGATAGTCGACCGGGCCCATCTCGTCGATATCCGAATCGGTCACCTGGAGCCTCGTTTCGATGAAAGATCGTTCGCGGAAGCCGGGAGCCGACCTCCGCCGGTGTCGTTCGAGAACAGATCCCTTCGTGTCGAGTATGACCACCCGGAGGCCACTTCCGAAGCGAATAGAGACCAAATTTCCTACGGAGAGGTCCTCGGCGGCGCATACTGATTCCGGCCCCGGAGGGGGAGGCGATGCAGGGATGACCACGAACACCGGCGCGGGCGGTGAAGATCCCCGACCGGGCCGACTGGACGACGACGAACGCGCCGAACTCGACCGGCTGCGCGCGGAGGTCGCCACTCTTCGGGAACGAACCGTTCCCGGGACGAAACCCGTTCGCGAACCACGGCCCCCGAGACACGGATGGCGCTGGGCTGCGGTTGCGTTGCTCACCGTGCTGGTCGCGATTCTGGCCGTCCTGTCGGTCACCGCACGATTCGTGCGCAGCGAGATCCTCGACACCGACCGGTACGTGAGCACCGTCGCCCCCCTGGGTTCGAACCCCGCCATTCAGACACAGATCGCGAATTCCGTCACCGACGAGATCTTCACTCGTGTGGACATCGAAGGCCTGACGACCGACGCACTGGTTGCTCTCACCGACGCCGTTCCGGCCACGGAGAACGCGCCCCGTGTCGACCGCGCAGTGGAGGGACTGGCACCGGTGATCACCGGGCAGGCGCGAAGCTTCGTCAACCAGACGGTGCTGTCACTCGTGCAGAGCGATCGATTCGAGGATCTGTGGATCCAGGCCAATCGCGCCGCCCACAACGGCCTGGTCGCGGTGGTGACCGGGAATGTCGGTCCGTCGTCCGTGACGATCGACGACGCAGGTACGGTGAGCATCTCGCTCGGCACGGTGATCGACAACGTGAAGGCTCGCCTCCTCGACCGTGGTTTCACGTTCGCCGAGAAGATCCCGAGTGTCGACAAGCAGTTGGTTCTGTTCCGATCACCGGAACTGGTCCGGGCACAACGAGCCGTGAACACCCTCGACAACGTGTCCGATGTACTGCCCTGGATCACGCTCGCCGCTGCTGCCGCCGCAGTCGCGGTCGCGCCGGCAGGGCGCCGCCTACGCGCACTCGCGTTCGTCGGCCTCGCGCTGGTCGTCGGCATGTTCGTTCTGGCGGTCGCCCTCATCATCGCTCGATCGCTGTATCTCGACGGTGTTCCACCCGACGTCCTGTCGCCGGATGCGGCTGCCGCTATCATCGATGCCGTGCTGGTACCGCTGCGGACCAGCCTTCGGGCGGTCGCGGTCCTCGGGTTGGTGATCGCTCTCGGTGCCTACCTCACCGGTGGTTCGTCCTCCGCCGTAACCGTCCGGCGCGGGTTCGGCCGCATCCTCGACGCCGTGCAACGATTGCGCCGGCCGCGCCCGCCGAATCCCTTCGAGGAAGCAGCTTTCCGTGCCCGCATCATGATCCGGTCGGTCATTATCGGAGTGGCCGCACTGCTCGTGATGTTCTGGCGTTACCCCACCGGGCTCGTGGTCGCGCTCATCGTGCTGGGTGCGGTCCTGGCGCTGCTGGTCCTGGAACTGGTGATCAGACCCGCACGCACCGTCGAGGAGCATCCGGCGATCGAGGATCAGCCGACGACCTGATCGCCGCTACGACCGGTCCTGCCGATGAAGGCGTTCACCGCGTCCTCGACGGTCGGGTGGAAGCGAGTCGGGTCGAACCTGTCTCCCACCCCGAATTTGATGAGCCGGTCCTTGATCGGCCCCTTCATCTCGGCGAACACGAGCCGGATTCCGTTGCCTTCCAGATAGGTGTCGAGGTCGACGAGTTCGTCGACGGCAGTGGTGTCGAGTCCTGTGATCGGTTCGGCCGCGATGATCACCCATTCGACCGGTGCTTCGGTTCCGGCGACCACCGAGCGCACGTACTGATCGAAGATCTCACCGTTGGCGAAGAACAGCGGAGCGTCGAACCGGACGAGCACCAGACCCGGGATACGGGTCCCGTCGGGATGACGCTCGACGTCGTGAAATCCCGGACGGTCTGCGGTCCGTACGAGTTCGGTGCGGTACGGCTGCCACGCGCGCGCGACCACCGAGACGAAGGACAGACCGATCGCGACGAGGATGCCCTGCAGCACGCCCACCAGAGCGACTCCGAGGAAAGCCGCGACCGCCAGCCCGAACTCCACCGAGCTCATCCTCCACATACGGACCATGCCCCGGACGTCGACCAGGGCCGTGGCGGCGACGATCACCACGGCGCCGAGAGTCGCATCGGGCAGGTAGGTGGTCAGACCAGGAGCAACGAGTACGAAGACGAGGACGGCGACCGCGCCGACGACACAGGCGAACTGGGTACGCGCGCCGCTCTGCTCGGCCACCGGCGTCCGCGATCCGCTCGCCGAGATCGGGAACCCCCCGAAGAGTCCCCCGGCGATGTTGGCGACACCCACCGCCTTCATCTCCGTACTCCCGTTCACGTTCTCGCCTCGGCGCGCAGCGAACGTGCGGGAGAGCACCCCGGTGTCGGCGAAGGCGATCAGCGCGATACCGGCCGCCGGTCCGACGAGCCGGGCCACGTCTCCCCATCCGACCCCGCCGAACGACGGGAGCGGGAGCCCCTCGGGCAGCGCACCGACCATTCCGATGTCGTCGGTGAGATCCAGCGCGGCGGAGGTCACGATTGCTCCGACGACCGCGACCAGGACTCCCGGTATCCGCGGCAACCACAATCGGAAGCCGACGATGACCGCGAGGGAGGCCACCCCGATACCGGCTGCGACCGGGTCGATCCCGCCGCCCGCCACGGCTTCCCCGATCTCCCGGATCTCCCCCAGGAGGCCGGACGCGTCGACCGAGAAGCCGAGCAGTTTCGGCAGTTGCCCGACGATCACGACGAGCGCGATCGCATTCAGGTAACCCAGCCGGATCGGTTTGGACAACAGTTCGGTGACGAAGCCGAGACGGAGGAACCCTCCGACGAGCAGGATCACGCCGACGAGCACACCGAGTATCCCGGCGAAGACCAGCGCGCTCTCCGGGTCGTCGGCGACGGCGAGCGGGAGGACGGCCGCTGCGATGAGCGGCGCGAGCGACGAGTCCGGGCCCAGGACGAGGATCTTCGACGGGCCGACCACGGCATAGGCCAGGAGCGGAACGATGGTCGCATAGAGGCCGGCATAGGCAGGCAGTCCGGCCGCTTCCGCGTATCCCATTCCGGCAGGGATGAGCAGTGCGGTGAGCACGAGACCGGCAGTGATGTCCGGTCTCAACCACTCGCGACGGTAGGCACGAGCCGTGGCGATTCCGGGAAGCGCCCCCAGGCCCTTGTTCCATGACATGACCCGGCCTCAGTGAGCACGCGCGGGAGCGACCGCCACCGGCGCGGGGATCGACCGGTCCGGTGTGCGTCGGTGACGCCGGATCGCCTTCTCCGCTTCCACGACGACCGGAATGATCACCGACCAGCCGATGCAGACCAGCCATTGAGCACCTGTCAGCGACGTCGTCATGAGAAGGTCCTGCAAAATGCCCGACTCGACGGCGAGCACCGTGACCACCACCGGAATCGACAGGATCCGGAGGGCGCCCACGATCGGCGCGGCGAATCCGGATTCCGGATCGCGTCGCATGGACAATCCGGCGAGAACGGAGCCGAAGGACAACACGACGAAAGCGGTCGTCATCGGTACCGTCGGTTCGGTCGTGCTCATCTCGCCGGGAGCGAGGAGCATGGCCGCGAGTGCGACGGCGAACTGAAGGGTTCCGTAGACCGTCCACTGCACGAAAGCGGCCCTGTTGGCGATGGGTGTCTTCGGGTCGCGGGGCGGCTTGTTCATGAGATCCGGCGAAGGTGGATCGAGCATGATGACGGCGACCGGGAACAGCGTGATGAAGAAGTGCTGGAACAACACCATCAACGGCGTCAGGGCGACGCCGTCGTTGATGTCGAAGATGCTCGCGACGAGGAAGAGCAGGACGAGCGACAACAGCTTCGACATCTGGTACCGGATATAGGACACGATCTTCTCGTAGATGTTGCGACCCAACCGGATCGCAGTGACCAATGTTCCGAAGTTGTCGTCGGTCAGCACGATTCTCCCGGCCTGTTTCGTCACTTCGCTGCCCGACCCCATCGCAACGCCGATGTCGGCCTTCTTCAGCGCAGCGGCGTCGTTGACAGCGTCTCCGGTCATCGCCACGACCGCCCCACCCTTCTGCATGAGATCGACGAGGCGGAGCTTGTCCTGGGGAGTGACCCGACCGAATACGTGCAGGTTCGGAAGGTCCGCCGCCAGAGCTTCGTCGGACATCGCTCGAAGGTCGGGTCCGCTGACGACCCCTGGTCCGAGACCGAGTTCGGATCCGATCGCGGACGCGGTGATCGCGTGATCACCGGTGATCATGCGGACATCGATACCTGCCGCGTGCGCGGTACGTACCGCCTCGATCGCCTCGGGCCGTAACGGATCGATGATGCCGACCATCCCGACGAAGGTGAGATCCTCGACGAAGGACATCGGGTCGGCCCGTACCGCTTCCTCCTGCCCGTCGACGATGCGAACGGCGAACGCCAGTACCCGCAGCCCTCTCTCGGACAGAGTCCGGTTCGCGGCGACGAGTTCGTCACGGGCCGCGTCGAGCGGAACCGCGTGCCGCCCGGGCCGATAGGCGGTACCGCACTGTGCCAGAATCACGTCCGGGGCACCTTTGACGAGTTCGACGAAGCGCGTGGCGCCGTCGACCGGAAGGTGATGGAACGTCGCCATGAACTTGTACGCGGAGTCGAACGGCACTTCGGCGACGCGGGGGTACGACCGTCGGGTGAGCGGAGCATCGATGCCGAGCTTGGCGGCGAGCACGACCAGCGCCGCCTCGGTGGGATCTCCGACGACGACGCCGTTGTCGGAGACCGTGGCATCGCTGTCGAGGCACAATCCGTAGGCGAGGAGCGTGAAGTCGGGCAGATCGTCACCGGCGACGCGCGTGATGCGCCCCGCCTTGCTGTAACCCTCACCCTCGACGGTGTACCACCGGGTGTGAAAATACAACGAGCGCACCGTCATCTGGTTCATCGTGAGCGTACCGGTCTTGTCCGAGTTGACCGCGTTCGTCGCACCGAGCGTCTCGACATCGGAGAGATTCTTGACCACGGCCTTCGCCTCGGCGAGCTGTCGGGCACCGAACGCGAGCATCGCCTGGACGAAGGTCGGCAGACCGGTCGGGATCGCCGACACTCCCATGGCGATGCCCAGCAACAGCACCGTGGTCAGATCCTGCCCGCGGATCACACCGATGATCACGATGACGGCAACCGCGGTCCAGGCGATGACTCCGAGCAACCTGGTCAGCGAATCGAGTTCGCGTTGCAACGGCGACTTGCTCGGAGCCACCGCCGACAGCATCGACGCGATCCGGCCCATCTCTGTGTCCATGCCCGTCTCCGTCACCACCATCGTTGCGGTGCCACGAGTGACGGACGTGTTCTGGAACAGCATGTCGGAGCGATCGCCCAGAGGAACGTCACCCATGGGAAGAGTCGTGGGGTCCTTCGGGACGGGTGCGCTTTCTCCTGTGAGTGCTGCTTCCTGGGTTTCGAGCGTCGCCGACGTGATCAAACGTCCGTCCGCAGGCACCAGGTCTCCGGCTTCGAGTTGCACGATGTCGCCCGGAACCAGGTCGGTCGCCTCGATCTCGCTCAGCACTCCGTCGCGGATCGTTCGCGACTGCGGAGTCTGCATTCTCGCGAGGGCATCCACACTCGCACGGGCCTTCAGTTCCTGCCGCGTGCCCAGGACGACATTGAGAGCGACCAGGACGACGACCACGAGGGCGGTGGAGATCTCACCGATCACGATGCTGACGACCGTCACGGCGATCAACATCAGGTTCATCGGATCCCGTACCTGCCGCAGCGCGATCGCCCACATCGAGGGTGCGGGTTCGGAGACGATCGTGTTGGGGCCGAAGCGCCGGCGACGCTCGTCCGCCGCGCCCGTCGTGAGACCGGACCGTTCATCGGAGGACAATGCGGTGATCACGTCGGCGCTGTCCGTTGCATACCAGGATGTGTGTTCGCGATCGGGGACGAGGGCGTTCGCTCGGTCCGGACCGGATTCGGTAGTGGCCATCGCCGTTCGTCCTTCCGTACCGGAGATCCTCAATAGAGCGTCGGTATCCAGTGAAGAGGTTGTGCCGGCGCCGTGTACCCGGCAGCGTCCTGTCGCGGCGGCAGGACGAACTCGGGGCGCTCGAGCGGCTCGTAGGGAATCTGGTCGAGCAGGTGACCGATGACGTTGAGCCGGCCACGCTTCTTGTCGTCGTTGTCGACGACATACCAAGGCGCCCAACCGGTGTCGGTCGAGTGGAACATCTCGTCCCGCGCTCGGGAGTAGTCGTACCAACGTCTGTACGATTCCAGGTCCAGGCTCGAGAGTTTCCAGATCTTGCGGGGGTCGTCGATGCGACTCTGCAGCCGCTCCGTCTGCTGTTCCTGGCTCACTTCGAGCCAGTACTTCAGGAGGATGATGCCGGAGTCCACAATCGCGCGTTCGACCGTCGGGATCATCTGGAGGAAATGTCGCGCTTCCTCCTCGGTGCAGAAGTTCATCACTCGTTCGACGCCGGCACGGTTGTACCAACTGCGATCGAAGATGACGACCTCACCTCCGGCCGGCAGGTGGGGTACGTAGCGCTGGATGTACATCTGGGACCGCTCACGCTCCGTGGGAGCGGGCAGTGCGACGACGCGGAAGACCCGGGGACTCACTCGTTCCGTGATCGCCTTGATGACACCGCCTTTACCTGCGGTGTCGCGGCCTTCGAACAGGATGCAGATGCGGGCACCGGACGATCT
>NZ_AJVB01000145.1:0-8397 GCF_000278445.1 Rhodococcus sp. R1101 | reverse complement strand
GGTCGTGGCCTCGGTGATGGGGTGCTCGACCTGGAGGCGGGTGTTGACCTCGAGGAAGGTGAAGATCTTCAGGTCGGGCTGGTAGAGGTACTCGACGGTGCCGGCACCGGCGTATCCGGCCGCGCGGACGAGATCCGCGGAGACCGCGCGCAGGTGGCCCGACTGCTCCTTGGTGAGCAGGGGAGAGGCCGACTCCTCGATGACCTTCTGGTTCTTGCGCTGGATCGAGCAGTCGCGCACCCCCGGGGCCCACACGTTGCCGTGCTTGTCGGCGATGACCTGGACCTCGACGTGGCGCGCGTCGGTGACGAGACGCTCGATGAACACGACGGGGTCGCCGAACGAACGCTCGGCCTCACCCTGGGTGCGTTCGAGGGCGAGTTCGAGCTCGTCCTCCGCATAGACCTTGCGGATGCCGCGGCCGCCGCCGCCGGAGCGGGCCTTGATGATCAGCGGGTAGCCGATGGCCTGCGCGTGGCGGCGGGCGTCGGCGCGGGACTCGACCGGTCCACCGGACCACGGTGCGACGGGAACCCCGACCTTCTCGGCGAGGATCTTCGCCTCGACCTTGTCGCCGAGCAGACGCATGGCGTCGGCCGAGGGGCCGATGAAGGTGATGCCGAGGCGGGCGCAGAGCTCGGCGAAGGCAGGGTCCTCGGCGACGAAGCCCCAGCCGACCCAGACGGCGTCGGCTTTCGCCTCGAGCAGAGCGCGCTCGAGTTCGGCGTGATCGAGGTAGGGGGTCGCCGCCGTGGTCGACGGGCGGAGGGTCACTCCTTCGTCGGCCTGACGGACGAACATCGCCCGTCGTTCGGCGTCGGTGTGCAGAGCGATCGTCCTGATGTCGTAGCCGTGCTCGGAGTTGAGCTCCCGGACTGCCCGGATGAGGCGTACGGCCGCCTCACCGCGATTGACCACTGCGATCCGCTTGAACATACTCGTTGCCACCGTTCTCCATGGTTTGTGCACGCATCGGGCGCGCGTCTCGAAGCTCCACCCCAATGAGGAGGACAAACTAACCGGTCCTACGTTCCACGTCTCGTGTTGGCGGCGCGAGCGGGAACATGTAGCGGTCGGCTCCTCGTGGTTGGCATGGGCATGCGTGTTCGTCGTCGATCCACCGGGCAGCATCCGCGGTGTCCGAAGGACCGTTTCGAACAGATCTTCGCAGCTACGGCCACCGGTTGCGGCGGTCACGTCCCCCAGGGCGAAGGCTCCGTTCGGATAACAGCATGGAGGAAACATGAGGGTTTGTCACGTTTCGTCTCCTGGCGGAAGGTCTCGCTGCTCCTCCTCGGCCGCAGTCTCCCACTGCCTCTCGGACGCAGGGACTTTCGGTCGGGAGCGCGGCGCGGGAGGGGGTGTCGCGCGTGAGGGCGCGGCCGGTACTGTGCAGTAACACCCATCGGTAACTTGCGGGACCGTTCGTGGCCCGCCGCGAACGACTCCTCGTTTGCGCTGGTACACAGAGGTTTTCGGGTGCTCTGAACCGGTCCGCGATCCGGGACCGGGCGCATCGTGCCGCACTCGGCCGGAAGTCCTGTGACATCCGTCACGAGATGCGAAAACGTGCAGCTTTCAACCGAACCGGGACGCGCGTGGCGATGCCCCGAATCGGGAGCGTCGGCGGTCCGGGTTCCGGGCCGGTTCCGGGCATTCCTCCGAGTCCTTGCGGAATCTGGAACAGTGGAAGTGTGCGCCTGCGACCCGAGTCGCAGGAGCGTGTACGGCGGACGAGCCCGCGAGGAGGATCCGTGCCCGATCGACCCCACATCCCCGACCGCGACGACGCGCCCGACCACGACGGCACGCCGGTGGACCGGCGTGCCCGGATCGCCGGGCAGGTCCGCCGATGGTGCGAGGGCGGCAGCATCGAGGGCCGGCATGCGCCGCTGTCGGATGCCGCAGCTGTCGCGCTGGCCGCCGGCCACCTCGACGAATCTGCACGCGCGATCGTGGCGAACCGCCGGCGGGCAGGACGCCGCCTGCCCGCGCTCGACGGCTTCGGGGAACTGCGCCGTCTCTCCGACGACCACGCTCGTATCCGCGCGCGCATCGCCGGTCAGCGGCCCGGCGCCGCGCGGCTCGCACTCGAGTACCGGGCCAACGAACTCGGCAAGCGCATCCGGATGGCGCGGCAGACCGTCGTGCACTCCCCGGTGCACTACGCCCAGGGGGTCCGCGCCGTGCGCCGCGACCGGCGCGACGGACTGCACCTCGAGATCGAGCAACGCGAAGCGCTGTTCGCCGCCCTGCAACGCACTCCCGCACCCCTGCCGGTCGCGCCGGTGGAGCAGGCGCGCGAAATGGTGCTCGGTGTCGCCGTCGACCGTGTGAGCCGCTGGTCCGAGCACACCCCGCTGGCTGAGGCCGGACGCCGCGTGGCCGAACGGCTCGGGCAGGAGAGGCCCGCCGGGGACGATCGCTTCGTCGACCGCTATGACACTCTGCTGTTCCTCGCCGGGTCGCTGTACGACCGCATCGAGGCCTCGGCGGCGTGGCGTTCGGACTATTTCGAGGTTCAACGAGCCCAGCTCGATCTCGCCGAGGAACTCACCCAGATCGCGGTGGACACCGTCGCTCTGCGCGATCTGCTCGACGAGCTGCGTGCCGCCGTCCGGTCGGCGCCGGAAGCGCGTTCCGGGCTCGAATCGCGGGTGGCCGCGCTCGCGCCGGTATGGGATCAGATTCTCGCGCGCGTCACAGCTCTCGCGCGCATCGGAGACCTCCTCACGCGGGCCGAGGACCACCTGCACCTCGCGCACATCGCACAGCGCACCGCGAGTCTCGACGAGCGGATCGACGATCTGATCGGCAGGTCGGGTGTGCGCGAGTTGTCTGCGGAGAACACCGATTTCGTGGTCGACCAGCTCGGGGCGGCGGCCGGGTCGATGGGCGCCCTCCGCAGTGCCCTGCGGACGGACATCGCGGAGCTCACCGGGAAGGAGTGACCCGGAGTCACTGTCACCGCTCACACCGATTCGGCTGCAGTTCGGGGCGGATACCCGAAGTCGCGGGACGTGACCCGCCTCACTGGTGTATTTGTCCGAACCGGTGGTAGCTTCCTCGGGTCCGGTCGGGGGTCGATCCACAAGGGGGCGCGGTGGCGTCGCGGTTCGTGCGTACAGGTTCTGCGTTGGCTGTCGTTGTGGCGCTGGGTGTCTCGGGATGTTCGGGGTCGACGAGTGTGTCGGTCGTCGACGACCCGAGGCTCGAGGCCGAGTTCGAATCCGTCCTCGTCTCGGGGCAGACCCGCACGCTCGGGGAGATCACTGCCGCCGCGGGCATCGAGTCGTGGGACCGGATGTACTACTTCCGGGTGCCGGTGCTCATGAGCGAGCTCAACCGGATGATGCACACGCCGGGCGTGACCTGGCGCAACCTGCCGGGGGCCGATGCCGAAGGGCTGATCGTCTTCGTCTCGCAGGAACAGGTCGTGCGCGCGGTCGCCGACCGCGAGCCGCCGCTGTACCTGAGCGGCTTCGGGACCTCCGATTCGAGCGTCACGCCCGATGCGCTCGCCGGAATTCCTCGTCTCGCCGTCGAGTCCAGGGGGCGCTGATCCGGTAGGCGGCACCCGGCTGCCCTGTATGTCCGCTCTCGGGTAGTTTTTCTCGCAACAACGAGTGAAGACTTTCTTTCCCGAAGAGGTGTGGGGTGGCACGGGTAATCGCGACGATCAACCTGAAAGGTGGCGTCGGCAAGACCACGACGACGGCAGCGCTCGGTGAGTTCATGGCGGCGGAGTTCGGGCAGCGAGTGCTCCTGATCGACCTCGACCCGCAGACCAACCTCACCACGATGATGGTGGGGGAGGAGCGTTGGCAGGAACTGAACGAACTCGGGCGGACCCTCGCGACGCTCTTCCGGAAGGCGATCGATCCCGATGCCGACGAGTTCGACATCGAGAAGGCCGTCCAGCGTGGTGTCTCGCCCGTCCGTACGGTGCGTGATCTCGACCTGCTCGCGTCGTCCCTGGACCTCATGGACATCCAGGAAGGCCTCACCCATCAGCAGTACGCCGATCCCGGCTCGCATCGTCCCGTCGAGATCCTGCTGTCGGCAGTGCGGCCCATCGCAGATCGATACGACTACATCCTCGTCGACTGTCCGCCGAATCTCGGCATCCTCACGCTCAACGGGTTGCGTCTCGCCGACGGGTATCTGGTCCCCACGATCCCCGACATCCTGTCCACCTATGGAATTCCACAGCTGCAGAACAAGATTCGGGAGCTTGCGAAGCGGACCGGGCACTCGGTGCGGGAGATCGGTCTCGTCATCACGAAATATCGCAGTGCATCGAATCTGCACCGCACCATCATCGAACAACTCCAGCGCGACGATCGCATCGCGAACGTCGTTCCCGCCTGGGTGCCCGAAGCCAACCAGATCGCGGCGTCCGCCGAGTACGTGCCCTACGGCACGCTCAAGCGCAAGTACGGCAACACCGGCCAGTACGACGCACTGCGTATCCTCACCGAGACGATCATGATGAATGCGCAGGTGTACCTGTGACGAATCCCGGCACCGATACCGACATGGCACAGGCGCGTCTGCGGGTGCGCATCGGCGAGGCGAGTTCGGCGCTGCTCCGTCTCGACGAGACGGCCCCCGGAACAGCGGGTGCACTGGTCGCCCTCGTGCAGGTGATCGCCGACGAGGCGGCGCGCACGCCGCGCTTCGCGAAGGCGCTGGCAACGGCGCTCTCGGTCACGACGGACGCGGCGGTCCCGATGCCTGTTCCCGCCCTTGCTGCTCCTGCTGCAGCCAGGACGCCCGCACGCCGCAGTCGGCGTGCACCCGGAGCATTCGATCCGTTCGCGGTGTACCGCCAGAGCGGAGAGGCGACTCTGCGGGAGAGACTGTCGTCCCTCGGCGTCGAGCAACTCAAGGACATCATCGCCGAGCACGCCATGGATTACGACAAGCTCGCGATGCGTTGGCGCACGCCGTCCAAACTTCAGGACCGCGTCGTCGAACGGGTCAAGGCGCTCACCACGAAGGGTGATGTGTTCCGGTGACAGGTCACAGACGGTTCTTGTTCTGTTCGTAGCCACGTATGGTCGTTGGAGACCTCCGGTCTCGACAGAGACCGCAGGACGTGGGTACATCGAGTCGCGGATCTCGCTCGACCGCTCGATGTGCGCACCGAGAAGAGGAGCCTACATGGGGGACATCGTCCGACAGGGAGCCACGGCTTTCGTCGCCGAGGTATCGGCGCGCGGCGGCCGGGCCGAGCCGATTTCCGGACAACGGGACGTCCGCGTACGCGGGACTGACGGCTCCGAACGAGTGGTGCGGGTGTGTTCGACGGCGAGCGATCCGTGGCTCGCGCGACGCCGGGACGGAGTTCCCGCCGCCGGCGGCGCCGGGGTGTCGCACTGGGTGTTCGTCGACCTCGCACCTTCGGCACCCGAGTTCTTCGTGGTGGACGCGGACGACATCGAAGCGGGAATCGAGGAGGAGGTCGCTCTCTGGCTCGCCGACCGTCCCGGCCGGACGCCCACCGGTAGCCATCCGATCCAGCGCAGCAACGTCCTTCACGGTCGCGATCACTGGGATCTGCTCGGTCTCGCGAAGACCAGGGATCCCGGGCACGACCCGACTCCCGTGCCCGACACGGGCGCCCGCGTGGAACGCCCCGCCGCACCGGCGGTCGCGGAACCAGAGGCCGACGACGGACGGTTTGCGGTGGTGGCCGACATCGGGGGTTACCGCGTCCAGGGGCGCGTCGATCCGGCGTCGGGGACGCTCGAGATCACCCGGGGGCCGATGGAGGGGCGCCGCTTCCCCGACGCCACAGCCGCGGCACGGGCGCTCGTCGCCTTCTTCGACGACCACGAGACACTGCCCGACGGAGACACCTTCTGGCGCAGCGAGGTCCTCAGGTAGGAGTACGCTCCCGGCAGCGGGGGCGATTCTTTTCGATCTCGGTGACCACAACCGTCGACTCGGGCGACGGATGGCGGTGAACTGGTCCGGCGCAGTACACGACGCCCGGTTCAGCTCACCGAAGGGGAGATCGCATGACCATCACCGAACTCGATCGCGACACGACCACCGCCGAATCCGTCTATGCGGCCGGAGGTATCGCGGTCACCCGGCTGGGGCAGCACATCGGTGCTCGCATCGACGGAGTGCGCCTGTCCGGGTCGTTGTCCCCCGAGACGGTCGAGGCCGTCCGCTACGCGCTCGCCGTGCACAAGGCGATCGTCTTCCGTGGTCAGCATCATCTCGACGACGAGGAGCAGTGGGCCTTCGCGGGTCTGCTCGGAACACAGACCCAGTCGCACCCCACGGTCCACTCGAAGGGCACGCGGTTGCTGCCCATCGAGGGTGCCGCCAACAGCTGGCACACCGATGTCAGCTTCGTCGACCGCATTCCGAAGGCGTCGATCCTGCGTGCGGTGACCCTGCCGCCGTACGGTGGTGCGACGACGTGGGCGTCCACGACCGCCGCCTACGAGCAGTTGCCGGGCGCATTGAGAGCGCTCGTCGACAACCTGTGGGCCCTGCACACCAACCTCTACGACTACGCCGAGAAGCTCGACGTGGGCAGTTCGGATCCGGCACTGACCGAGGAACGTCGTCTCTATCAGGACGAGTTCCGCCGCACCACCTACGAGACGATCCACCCGGTCGTGCGGATTCATCCGGAAACCGGTGAGCGCACCCTGCTGCTCGGTCACTTCGTGAAGGAGTTCGTCGGCCTGAAGCCGTCGGAGACCGCGGCGTTGTTCCAGCTCCTCCAGAGCCGGATCACGAAGTTGGAGAACACCTTCCGGTGGTCGTGGGAGAGCGGCGATGTCGCGATCTGGGACAACCGCGCCACGCAGCACTACGGCATCGCCGATTTCGGCAGCCACACCCGGCGGCTGCAGCGCGTCACTCTCGCCGGCGACATCCCCGTCGGCGTCGACGGCACACAGGGCCGGGTCGTGCAGGGCGACGCGAGCGAGTACTCCGTGGTGGAGGAGCCGTCGCGGTTGCCCGGTTTCGGCGAGCGCTGAGCCACCGGAGCGCGACACGGTCGTCGGAGCGCGAAGCATCCCGCGTCCACGACCGTGTCGCGCTCCTCGCGCCGGCTGTGTCGCGTCGTCGAGGTGAAGATCGGCATGAACGGATCGGTCGGCCCCTTTTCCCGGTACGGCTCGAGCGGGCCGACGCCGTCGACGAGTGCCCGCCACTCGGGACTCGCGACGTCGACGACGGTCACGCTGTAGAACACGTTCTCGTCCGGATACGGGAGGAGTTCCGGCGGTCCGTTCCCGTGGGGATATCCGAGTGGCACTTCCGTCCGCGAACCCGGTGCGCATATGTGACGGAACGCATACTCTGGGTGCACCTGCAGCATCGCGGGTGGTGATCGTCGCGCGCGCCGGTCCCGTCCGCGCCGCACCGTTGCCGCCGCACGGCGGCTCGAGGAGGCCCGATGAACGCGGTTGTCGCTCCCGTCAAGCCCACGCGGCCGTACCCGCCGCGAGCGCACTCCAAGGGGGCGGTCCTTCACGACCTGATCACCACGACGGACCCGAAGAAGCTCGGACTGATGTACATCTTCACATCGTTCGCGTTCTTCCTGTTCGGTGGTCTGCTCGCCCTGTTGATGCGCGCGGAGCTCGCGGTCCCCGGCCTGCAGTTCCTGTCGAACGAGCAGTACAACCAGCTGTTCACCAACCACGGCGGCATCATGCTGCTGATGTACGCGACGCCGGTCGTCTTCGGTTTCGCGAACTACATCCTGCCGCTGCAGATCGGCGCTCCCGACGTCGCCTTCCCGCGCCTGAACGCCTTCAGCTACTGGCTGTACCTGTTCGGCGCGCTCACCGTGGCATTCGGGTTCATCACTCCCGGTGGTGCCGCGGACTTCGGCTGGACGTCCTACATGCCGCTCGCCGACGAGATCCACTCACCCGGTATCGGCGGCAACCTGTGGTTCCTGGGTCTGGCGGTGATGGGTCTGGGCACCATCCTCGGCGGCGTCAACATGATCACCACCGTGGTCTGTATGCGTGCACCGGGGATGACCATGTTCCGCATGCCCATCTTCACGTGGAACATCTTCATCACGATGATCCTCGTGCTCCTCGTCTTCCCCCTCCTCGCCGCGGCGTTCATGGGGGCTTTCGTCGACCGCGTGATCGGTGGCAACATCTACGACCCCGCCACCGGCGGCGTGCTCCTCTACCAACACTTGTTCTGGTTCTTCGGTCACCCCGAGGTGTACATCATCGCACTGCCGTTCTTCGGCATCGTCTCGGAGATCTTCCCGGTCTTCTCCCGCAAGCCGATCTTCGGATACAGCGGCCTGGTCTACGCGACCATCGCGATCGCGGCGCTGTCCATCGCCGTGTGGGCGCACCACATGTACGCCACCGGCGCGGTGCTGCTGCCGTT
>NZ_AJVB01000144.1:0-8442 GCF_000278445.1 Rhodococcus sp. R1101 | reverse complement strand
CGTACCGGAAGGGCAGCGAGACCGCCGCGCGGACCGGTCCTGGCACGGCGACGACGCGTCCTCCGGCCGAAGGGGCGGCCGCAGGATCGTCGAACAACGCACGAGCGATATCGACGGCTCCGAGTCCGTCGGTCACCGAATGGTGGAGGAGCAACGCGACGACGGTGGCGCCGTCGGGGAGGTCGTCGACACCACGGATGTCGGCCAGGACGTGCACTTCCCACGGGGGTGCGGACAGATCGAGACGGCGTTCCTTCATCGAGGCGAGCAGCCGATGCACCTCGCTGCGTGAGGTCGGACCGATCGTCTCGTACCGGACGTGACGGTCCGGATCGACGTCCGTCTCCACCCAGAAGGGAAAGTCGAGGTTCGCCGGCACCCGGTGCAGACGGCGGGTGAGCGCCGGTGTGCGGTGCAGGCGCTGCCCGATCCAGGTGACGGCGTCCTCACGGGTGCGGATGGGAGCGTCGCCCGCTCGGGCGTCGAACACGTAGACACTCACCATGGTCGACGGCGGAGCCTCGGGGTCCGTGTCCTCCACGAAGACGTGGAGTGCGTCCCGCGCGGCCAGTCGGATTCCGCGTCGGCGTGTCATCGTGATGGTTCTCTCCCGGGTCGCCCGCTGCTGATGCCCTGTCGATTGAACCAGGTACCGCTCGGGGCCACACCCGATCGGCGATTCGCGAACACGAGCCTCGCGCGGTGTAATTCGGCCATGGCACACCGAGTCGGATCGACGACCGGCAGCACACGAGGCCGGGCCGCGCGTCACGTCCTGTTCGCGTTCGCAGGCGGCCTCGGCCATCTCGCACCGATGCTCCCGATCGCCGACGTCCTGCGCGGAGCCGGCCATCGTATCGGCGTGTGTGGGGACGCGGACGTCCTCGCAGGCACCCAAGGCTTCGACGCGTACTTCCCCGAGGGAGACACGACATCCGCTTCCGGCCGGTCCATAGGCACGCTCGCTCCTCCGGATCTCGACCACGAGTACTCGGTGATCGGCACCCACTTCGCCGATGTGCTCGCATCGCGACGATTCGACCTGGTCCGCGAGGTCGTCGACCGCTGGCATCCGGATCTGCTGATCTGCGACGAGATGGACTTCGGTGCGATGACGGCGGCCGAGCACGCCGCCGTTCCCCGCGTGGTGGTCGACGTGATCGCGTCCGGAGCGCTCGTCCGGATCGACCGCATCCGTGAGCCACTGCGACGACTACGGGCCGCCCACGACCTCCCTTCCGATCACGAGTGCTCGTTCCTGACACAGGATTTGGTCATCTCACCGTTCCCACCGTCGTTCCGTGATCCTGACGTCCCGTTGCCTGCCACAGCCGTCTCGACAGGGCCGGGCCCATCACCCGCGCCCCACGGACATCTCGCAGTCGACTGGCTTCGTGGCGGCAAGGAGCCCCACCGCGTGTACGTCACGCTGGGCACCGTCTTCAACACCGAGTCCGGCGATCTCTTCGTCCGTCTCCTCCGGGGGCTGCACCGACTACCTGCGCGCGTGCTCGTCACTGTCGGCCGCGACGTCGACCCGGCCACCCTGCCGTCACCGGGCGGCAACGTCCGCATCGAGCGGTTCGTGCCCCAGTCGGCCGTGCTCCCGCACGTCGATGTCGTCGTCAACCACGGCGGATCGGGCAGCGTCATCGGTGCGCTCGCCCACGGCGTTCCGATCGTCGCGCTTCCGATGGGTGCGGACCAGGAACTCAACGCCCGACGGCTGGTCGCGCTGCGTGCAGGGACCACGGTCGATCCCGTCACCGCAACCTCGGCGGAGATCGGAAGGATCACCCTCGATGCGTTGTCCTCGGGCTCTCTCCGCCCCGGCGCCGAACGGTTGCGCGACGAGATCGCACGATTGCCGCTACCGGAATCCGTGCTCGCGCTGCTGGAGGATTCGATGTTCCGGTCCCGGTCGCGCTGAACCTCTCCGCTCACACGACGGAATAGCCGTTCGGCAACGCCATCCGACCGGTCAATGCCCGCAGCACGGTCGTGCCGTCGCCGAGTGCCAGAGCGATTCTCGCCGCCAGCAGGGTGGACTGCTCGAGAACCTCGGCGGGAGGTTCGTAGGGAACATCCGCGGCGGCGGCGATGTCGAGACCGTGGACGGCGAGTTCGAAGGTGCGTGTCGGGAGGTAGGAATGCAGCCGGATCCCCGATCCTCCGATCACCCGGATCAGACGATCCTCCCCGGTACCGAGCCGCTCGATCACCGCAGCCGACAGGGCACCGATCGTCGCCACCGGGTCGTCACCGAGGTCGGCACCGGCACGCCGCCCGCGTTCGACGATGTCGCCCGCGCCGAGGACCGAGGTCAGTTCCTCGACGTGGACGTAGTACTGCTCCGCGCTCGCGAGGTCCTCGGTGTCGGCAGGACTGTCGAGATACGTCGCGACGGTCGTCAACGAGCGTGAGGTGTGTCCGATCAGTGCTCGGAGGTCCCATTCACCGAGGCCCGGACCGTCCCACCGGTCCTCCGGCACGGCACGGACAAGCTCCGAGAAGCTGCGTACCGCCGAGACGTACGTCGCTACCTGTGATTCCATGCATCCCCCAGCGGTCGATATGTCGAACCACGACACGAGAATGAAAACACGCGTGCCCTCGCTACGCCGAGATCGGCGCTACGCGCGTGCGGGACGCCGGCGCGCCTCTGGCAAGCTGGATCGAGTGTTCAGAGTGATGTTCCACGAGCCGCGCATTCCCCCCAACACCGGCAATGCCATACGCATGGTCGCCGCGACCGGCGCGGAACTGCACCTGGTGGAACCCCTCGGATTCGACCTGTCCGAGCCGAAACTGCGCCGCGCGGGCCTGGACTACCACGACCTCGCGTCGGTCACCGTGCACAGCAGTCTCGCGGCCGCGTGGGCGGCGCTTGCCCCCGAGCGGGTGTTCGCGTTCACCGCGCACGGCACGTCGAGCTACGCCGAGATCGAGTACCGGGCGGGCGACGTGCTGCTGTTCGGACCCGAACCGACCGGGCTGTCGCCCGAGGTGCTCGCCGACCCGCACGTCACCGAGCAGGTCCGCATCCCCATGCTGCCCGGGCGGCGTTCACTGAATCTGTCGAACGCCGCCGCTGTCGCCTGCTACGAGGCGTGGCGGCAGCACGGTTTCCCCGGCGCGGTCTAGGCGTCGCTCTCCACCGGACGACCCGAGCCGGCCCATCCGTCGGTGCCGCCCGCGACGGACACGGCGTCGACACCGCGAGCGGCGAGATACTGCGCGGCCTGCAGGCTGCGGCCACCCACGGCGCAGACGACGTAGACGGTGCCGTCGGTGGGGATCTCGTCGACCCGCGCGACGAACTCGCTGAGCGGGATGTTCGTGACGCCGGGCACACGTACCTGGGCGTATTCGTCGCGTTCCCGCACGTCGATGACGGTGGCTCCGTCGGTGAGTGCGGATTCGAGTGCGGCCAGGTCGACCTCACGCATCGCTGTCGGTCCTCTCGGTATCGGGCGTCCCGGTGGTTCCGGACGAACGTCCCCGTCGGGTGATGAGCCGGATGACCAGGTAGAGGACACCGGCGCACACGCACAGGAACGCCACCCACGGTAGCGCGGCGCCGATACCGACCACCGCGGCCCCCAATGCGGCCCACAGGCTGTTCCATCCCGCGACCAGCCCGTCCCAGAAACTGTCCTGTTCCGAGGGAAGGCGATCGGTGGTGATGTCGACGGTGAGCGTGGACAGTTCGATCCTGTCGCCCAGCTGCCGTCGCTGCGCTTCGAGGCTGTCGAGTTCGGCCTGGCGTTCGGCCAGGGCGGTCTCGGCGGCGATCAGCGCTTCGACGTCCGCCGACGATTCGAGCAATGCCCGCAGGCGGTCGACCGAGGCCCGCAGCGCACCCACCCGCGCTTCGAGGTCGGTGTACTGCATGGTCACGTCGTCGCGGGTGGTACTCAGGCTCGTGATGCGACCGAGCGTGCGGATCTCGTCGACGACCTCGTCGAGCCGGCCGGCGGGTACCCGCACGGTCAGCACGCTGCTCGCCTCGGGTTGCTCGGTGAGGGAGTCGACGCGTCCACCGGCCTCCTCGACCACCGTCGCGACCCGGCGGCCCGTCGCCACGGGATCGCCGGCATCCATGTGGAGGTAGCCGGTGACGACCTCCTTGCGGTCGGGCTCTTCGACGGGTTGCGACTCCCGGAGGCCGCCGTCGGTGATCGCGGGTGCCGAGATCGCGGGCGCGGAGGCCGACGAGCCCTCACCTCCCCCACCCTCGTCGCATCCTGTGACGACCAACGCGAACAGAGCCAACGACACCACCGACAGGCGTTTCACACTCGGGGATGCTAACGAAAATCACGTGATCTGCTCGGCATCCGCAGATCCATGGGATCGAGGTGATCGGCGAGGAGGGCGACCACCCCTTCGGCGTTCTGGAGCCGACCACGGACGAGCAGGGCGGGTGCGGTGTGGGCCACGGTCCGGTAGCGCGCCCACAACCCCACCGAGCACACCACGTTCACCATCCCGGTCTCGTCCTCGAGGTTGAGGAAGGTGACACCGGCGGCGGTTGCAGGTCGCTGCCGGTGGGTCACGGCACCGCCGACGAGGATGCGCGTCCCGTCGGGGACCTGCGGCAGTTCCGCGGCCGGGATCACCCCGAGTTCGTCGAGCCTCTTGCGCAGGAACTGCGTCGGATAGCTGTCGGGCGAGATTCCCGTGGCCCAGACGTCGGCGGCGGCGAATTCGAGAGCGCTCATCCCCGGCAGGGCCGGAGCCGGCACCGTCCCGACCCCGGGAAGCCGCCCGGGGCGTTGCGCCGCCGCCGGAGCCGCACCCCAGAGGGCTTCGCGGCGGGTGATGCCGAACGAGGAGAACGCTCCCGCGGTGGCCAGCGCCTCGACCTGCGCTGTGGTGGGACCGACGCGGGCGGCGAGATCGGCGGGTGAGGTGTACGGGCCGTGGTCACGACGTTCGGCCACGATGCGTTCGGCGAGGCCGTCGCCGATGTTCCGCACCGTGGCCAGGCCGATCCGGACCTCCCGGCCTTCGTTCTCGAGGGTGGCGTGCACGAGGCTCGCCGCGATGTCGGGGCCGTGGACGACCACACCGTGACGTCGGGCATCGGCGACCAGCGATTGCGGCGAGTAGAAACCCATCGGCTGAGCACGCAGCAGACCCGCGCAGAACGCTGCGGGATGGTGCAGCTTGAACCACGCCGAATAGAACACCAGCGAGGCGAAGCTCTGTGAATGACTCTCGGGGAAACCGAAATTCGCGAATGCGTAGAGTTTCTCGTAGATTCGGTCGGCAACGTCGCCCCTGATGCCGTGCAGATCTCGCATCCCCTGATAGAGGCGGCCGCGCAGACGCTCCATCTTCTCCGTCGATCGTTTCGATCCCATGGCGCGACGCAACCGATCGGCTTCCACCGCGCTGAATCCCGCTGCGTCGACGGCCATCTGCATGAGTTGTTCCTGGAAGAGCGGGACGCCGAGGGTGCGTTCGAGTGCCTTCTCGAGGCAGGGGTGGTCGTAGGTGACGGGTTCGAGACCGTTGCGCCGCCGGATGTAGGGGTGCACCGAACCACCCTGGATGGGACCGGGCCGGATGATGGCCACCTCGATGACCAGATCGTAGAAGCAGCGTGGTTTCAGCCGTGGCAGAGTGGCCATCTGTGCTCGCGACTCCACTTGGAAGACACCCACCGAGTCTGCACGGCACAGCATCTCGTACACCCCCGGCTCGGAGAGGTCGAGGTGCGCGAGATCGACCCGCACGCCTTCGTGTTCGTCGACGAGGTCGATCATGTAGTGCAGCGCGGAGAGCATACCGAGGCCGAGCAGGTCGAACTTCACGAGACCTGCTGCGGCACAGTCGTCCTTGTCCCATTGCAGGACGGTGCGACCTTCCATCCGCGCCCATTCGACGGGGCACACGTCGGCGACGGGCCGGTCGCAGATCACCATTCCGCCCGAATGGATGCCGAGATGCCGTGGGAGACCTTCGATCTGTTCGGCGAGGTCGAGAACCGTCTCCGGGATCCGCTCGTCGGTCTCGACCCGCACACCGCCCCACCGGCCGATGAGCTTGCTCCACGCGTCCTGCTGTCCCTGCGAATATCCGAGAGCGCGGGCCATATCGCGGACGGCGGATCGACCGCGGTAGGTGATGACGTTCGCGACCTGCGCCGCGTTGATCCGTCCGTACTTGCGGTAGACGTACTGGATCGCCTCCTCGCGCCGGTCGGATTCGATGTCGAGGTCGATGTCGGGCGGACCGTCGCGTTCGGGCGACAGGAAGCGTTCGAACAGCAGCTTGTTGCCGACGGGGTCGACATTGGTGATGCCGATGGCGTAGCAGACCGCCGAATTGGCGGCCGATCCCCTTCCCTGACAGAGGATGTCGTTCCGCTTGCAGAAGTCGACGATGTCGTGGACGACGAGGAAGTATCCCGGGAACCCCAATCGGCCGACGACGTCGAGTTCGTGTTCGATCTGCCGATAGGCGTCGGGACGGCGCTCGGCCGGACCGTAGCGGCGACGCGCCCCGTCGTAGGTGAGTTCGCGCAGCCAGGTGAACTCGGTGTGACCGTCGGGAACATCGAAGGGCGGCAGTTTCGGGGCGACGAGACGCAGGTCGAAGGCGCATTCACGACCGAGCTCGGCGGCGTTGTGCACGGCGCCCGGAAAGGCCTCGAACAGCCGTGTCATCTCCTCCCCCGACCGCAGGTGCCCGCCGCCGGCCGGCGGGATCCGGCCGGCGGCGTCGTCGAGGCTCTGCCGGTCGGAGATCGCCGCCACGGCCATCGCCAGACGTCTCCGCCGGGGGTGCGCGAAGTGCGCGCCCGTGCTTGCGATATACGGGATGCCGTGCTGTGACGCGAGGTCGAAGAGGGCGGCGTTGCGTTCGTGGTCGTCGGGATATCCGTGCGGGGTGAGTTCGACGGTCACGCGGTCGGCGCCGAATCGGTCGACGAGGTCGAGCAAAGCCGCTTCGGCGGCGGGGATCCCGCCCGTGGCGAGCGCCTGCCGCAGGTGCCCCCGACGGCAACCGGTGAGGATCTGCCAGTGCCCACCGGCGGCGTCGGTGAGTGCGTCGTAGTCGTACGTCGGGTTGTTCTTCTCCCCTCCCGTGAGGTGAGCATCGGCGATCTGCCGCGACAGGCGTCGATAACCCTCCTGACCGCGGGCGAGGACGAGCAGGTGCGCATCGTCGAGGCCCAGTTCGGCTCCGAAGACGGTGCGGATGTCGAGTTCGCGTGCGGCTTCGGCGAATCGCACCGCTCCGTACAGTCCGTCGTGGTCGGTCACCGCAAGCGCCTCGAGGCCGAGCCGTGCCGCCTCCTCGGTGAGCTCCTCCGGTGTGGAGGCACCGTCGAGGAAGCTGAACGCGGAGTGGGCGTGCAGTTCGGCGTAGGGCACGACCGGCCCCTCCGGACGACGGACCCGCGCCTCGTACTCGGCGCGGGTGCGCGACCATGCCGGGCTGTCGCTCCCGTCGCCGGGATGTTCGGCATCGCGGCGGGAAGTGCCGGGTCGTCCCGAGAGCACACGTTCCATCTCCGACCAGGTCGGCGGACCGTTTCCCCATCCCACTCCGACACCTCCTCGACCGGTCCAGTATCGCACATGTGTTCGAACGAGACGTTCGAACACGCGCAGTTCTCGTCGCAACCCACCGGGAGTCGTCGGCGAGAACTGCACGATCGGCTGCAACCAAGGGGTTGCATCATGAGCGAGCAAGTGCAACCCTGGGGTTGCATTCCCATCGAAGGAGTCAATTATGACCGACGAACTCGACCGCATCGAACGCGACATCACCATCGACGCCCCCGTGGACCGGGTGTGGACACTCGTGGCCGAACCCGGCTGGTACATCAACGACAACGAGTGGACCGAGCACCGCCTCGAACACGACGGAGATCTCACCACCGTGCACGATCCGGTCCACGGCGCCTTCGTCTTCCGCACCGTGACCCTCGACGAACCGCACTACGCGGCCTTCCGCTGGCTCGCCGACCACACCGATCCCGACAGTCCGTCGACCCTCGTCGAGTTCCGGCTCACCGCGCTCGACACCGGGACGACCGAATTACGCGTCACGGAAACCGGATTCGACTCCCTGCCCGGCGACGCGAGCGAACGCCGCACCCGCTTCGAGGAGAACTCCCGCGGTTGGACCACCGAACTGGAGATCGCCAAGCACCATCTCGAGAAGGACGGAAGCGTTGCCCGACGCTGAGTTCTCCGCCGACCTGCATCCCGTCTTCGCGGCCCTGGCCGACGACACCCGGTGGCGCATCCTGCAGCGACTGGGCCGATCCCCGGCGTCGGCGTCCGGGCTCGCGGCCGAGTTCACGGTCTCCCGTCAGGCCATCGCCAAGCATCTGGCGGTGCTCGAACGGTGCGGTCTCGTGACCTCCGAGCGCGCCGGACGGGAGATCCGCTTCTCCGCCGTCGGATCGCGGCTGAGCGC
>NZ_AJVB01000143.1:0-8466 GCF_000278445.1 Rhodococcus sp. R1101 | reverse complement strand
CGGCCGGCCACAACCCGCCCGTCAACGTCTCGGCGATCGCGTGCGGACTGTGGTCCTTCCCCGCTGCCTGCGTCGGTGCCGTGTCGACCTGCCTCACCGGACCGACCAACGCGCTGCTCGTCGCCTCCGGGGAACGCGCCCGTCAGTACACGGCGGCGATCACGTGCGGCGCCCTGGCAATCGTCTTCGGCCTGTTCGCACCGCTGTTCGTCCGGTGGATGATCGCCGCGCCCGCCTCGTTCGTCGCGACCCTCGGCGGCCTGGCGATGCTCAAGGCGTTGCAGGGCGCCTTCGTGGCCGGGTTCGCGCACAAACACACGATGGGTGCGCTCGTCGCGTTCGTGGTCACCGCCTCGAACATCACCGTGTGGAACATCGGTGCGGCATTCTGGGGGCTCGTCGCAGGCGTGGCCGTGTCGTGGCTGATGGAGCGTCCGGATTTCAGCCGCTGACACCGGCGCCGACGTAGGCGGCGAGATGCTCACCGGTGAGCGTCGACCGCTTCTCCACCAGTTCGGCGGGGGTGCCCTCGAAGACGACGCGTCCACCGTCGTGGCCGGCGCCGGGACCGAGGTCGATGATCCGGTCGGCGTGGGCCATCACGGCCTGGTGATGTTCGATGACGATCACCGACTTCCCGGACTCGACGAGCCGGTCGAGCAGACCGAGCAACTGTTCGACGTCGGCGAGGTGCAGACCCGTGGTGGGTTCGTCGAGGACGTAGATCTCCCCCTTCTCGGCCATGGCCGTGGCGAGTTTGAGCCGCTGCCGTTCACCTCCCGACAGGGTGGTCAGGGGCTGGCCCAGCCGCAGATAGCCGAGCCCGACGTCGGACAGTCGCTGCAGGATCTTCGACGCTGCAGGTGTGCGCGCCTCGCCCCCGGCGAAGAACTCCTGCGCCTGCGCCACGGACATGCCGAGCACCTCGGCGATGTTCTGTCCCGCCAGGGTGTACTCGAGCACGGCGGCCTGGAAACGCTTGCCCTCGCAGTCCTCGCAGACCGATTCGACGGTGGCCATCACTCCGAGGTCGGTGTAGACGACGCCGGCGCCGTTGCAGGTGGGGCAGGCCCCCTCGGAGTTGGAGCTGAAGAGCGCCGGCTTGACGCCGTTGGCCTTCGCGAACGCCTTGCGGACGGGTTCGAGCAGACCCGTGTAGGTCGCGGGGTTGCTGCGCCGCGACCCCTTGATGGGGCTCTGGTCGATCGAGACCACCCCGTCGCGTCCGGCCACCGAACCGTGGATCAGTGAGCTCTTGCCCGAACCAGCCACGCCGGTCACCACGACGAGCACACCGAGGGGGATGTCGACGTCGACGTTCTGCAGGTTGTGGGTGTCGGCGCCGCGGATCCCCAGTGCCCCGGAGGGGGTACGCACCTCGGGCTTCAGCGACGCCCGGTCGTCGAGATGCCTGCCGGTGAGGGTGTCGGCATGCCGCAGTTCGTCGACCGTGCCCTCGAAGACCACCTGCCCGCCTTCGGTGCCGGCACGCGGACCGAGATCGACGATGTGGTCGGCGATCTCGATCGACTCCGGTTTGTGCTCGACGACGAGCACGGTGTTGCCCTTGTCGCGCAACTGCAGCAGCAGGTTGTTCATGCGGGCGATGTCGTGCGGATGCAGACCGATCGTCGGTTCGTCGAACACGTAGGTGACGTCGGTCAGCGATGACCCGAGATGCCGGATCATCTTGGTGCGCTGCGACTCTCCCCCGGACAGAGTGCCGGTGGGACGATCGAGTGAGAGATAGCCCAGCCCGATCTCCGTGAAGGAGTCGAGCAGATGCCGGAGCCCGGCGAGCAGTGGAGCGACCTGCGGAAGATCCAATCCGCGAACCCATTCGGCGAGATCGCTGATCTGCATCGCGCACACGTCCGCGATGCTCCTGCCGTCGATCTTCGACGACCGCGCCTCTGGGGCGAGACGCGTCCCCTCGCAGTCCGGGCATGTGGAGAAGACGACCGCCTTCTCGACGAACGCGCGGATGTGCGGCTGCATCGCGTCGAGATCCTTGGACAGGAACGACTTCTGGATCTTCGGGATCAATCCTTCGAAGGTGACGTTGATGCCTTCGACCTTGACCTTGGTGGGTTCCTTGTACAGCAGGTCGTGGAGTTGCCTCTTGGTGAACTTCGCGATCGGCTTGTCGGGGTCGAAGAAGCCGCACCCACGGTAGATCCGGCCGTACCAGCCGTCCATGCTGTAACCGGGGATCTTCAGGGCGCCTTCGTTGAGAGAGAGACCGTCGTCGTAGAGCACGGTCAGGTCGAAATCGGATACCGACCCCTTACCCTCGCAGCGCGGGCACATGCCGCCGAGCCGGTTGAAGGTCACCTTCTCGGCCTGGGTCTTCCCCGCGCCCCGCTCCACCGTCACCGCGCCGCTCGCCCGCACCGACGGCACGTTGAACGAATAGGCGTTGGGCGGACCGATGTGCGGCTGCGCGACCCGGCTGAACAGGATGCGCAGCATCGCGTTGGCATCGGTGGCGGTGCCGACCGTCGAGCGCGGGTTCGATCCCATCCGCTCCTGTCCGACGATGATCGCCGCGGTGATGCCGTCGAGCACGTCGACGTCCGGGCGGGCCAGGGTCGGCATGAAACCCTGCACGAACGCGCTGTACGTCTCGTTGATCAACCGCTGGGATTCTGCGGCGATGGTGCTGAACACCAGCGAGCTCTTCCCCGAGCCGGACACACCGGTGAACACGGTGAGCCGCCGCTTCGGGATCTCCACGCTGATGTCGCGGAGATTGTTCACCCGTGCTCCGTGTACCCGGATCGCGTCGTGGGTGTCGGCGACGTGCTCTTCGTGTGCCGGTGCGTCCTTCGTCGAGGTCATGGTCGAAGACTCCAGTGTTCGTATCGGTACGGACTCGGAAACGAATACAACGATCGGAGAGTAAGGCCGATCGTAGGATCGGTCAGCGCAATTGCTGGATGCGGACCATGTTGCCCGCGGGATCGCGGAGAGCGCAGTCGCGGACGCCGTACGGCTGGTCGGTGGGTTCCTGGACGATCTCGGTGTCGCCGGCCTGCAACTGCTCGAACGCCGTGTCGAGATCCTTCGTGGCGAGGATGATCGACGCGAAGGTGCCCTTGGCCATCATCTCGGCGATGGTGGCGTTCTCCTCCTCCGTGATGCCGGGGTCGGCGTCCGGCGGGTACAGCACCAGGGACGTACCGGGAGTGTCGCTGCGTCCGAGCGTGATCCAGCGCTTCCCGGCGTAGCCGACGTCGTTGAGGACCTCGAAGCCGAGCAGATCGCGGTAGAACGCGAGGGACGCCTCGGGATCGGTGTGCGGAAGGAATGTCTGGTGAATGGTGATGTCCATGCCGATCACGGTAGGACCGGCGGACCCGTCCGCGCTTCTCGATTCCTGATCGGTCTGGTGACATTCTTGGCCACGCACGACGGGATCCCGTTCGTCTCCTCGGATGCCTGTGTGCGGTAGACGCTCGGAGGCACACCGACGAGTTCCGTGAACCGGGTGCTGAAGGTACCGAGCGACGAGCACCCCACCTCGAAACACACCTCGGTCACGGTGAGATCGCCGCGTCGCAGCAGGGTCATGGCCCGCTCGATGCGCCGGGTCATGAGATACGAATAGGGCGACTCGCCGTATGCGCTGCGGAACCGGCGGCTGAGATGTCCGGCCGACATGTTCACGCCCCGCGCGAGCGCCTCCACATCGAGGGGCTGCGCGTACTCGCGATCGATGCGATCGCGGACGCGGCGCAGCAACGCGAGGTCGCGCAGACGCTGATCGGTGACGGGTCTACCGGGCACGGTCCGATCGTGCCACGTGGCGGCGTCACAATCCGTTCCTCGTGGGAGTCCACAGACGATTCACCCCGTGAGGACCACGGAAGCACAAACACGACCCGGCGAACCCGGAAAACTGACAACCTGTCCCTACCTGCTCATGGACGGACGAAAGGTCACCGATGGCTCGTGCGGTTCGCGTCGTCGTTCTCGGATCGGGGTCGTGGGGCACCACGCTCGCCTCCCTGTCCGCGCGGAACACTCCGACGACACTATGGGCGCGGAACGACGACACGGCCCGCGAGATCGACACCGAGCACCGCAACCGCCGGTACTTCGGTGAACGCCCTCTGCCGCAGAGCCTGCGCGCAACCTCCGATCTGGCCGAGGCCGCGCGCGAAGCCGACGTCCTGGTCGTCGGTGTCCCGTCGCATGCGATGCGCAAGACGCTCGAACAGGTCACGGACGAGGTGCGAGCATGGGTGCCGGTCGTCTCCCTCGTCAAGGGTCTCGAGCCGGGCACGCGGCTTCGGCCCACCGAGGTGATCACCGAATGTCTGCCGGGACATCCCGTCGGGTTACTGGCCGGGCCGAACATCGCCGGAGAGATCGCCGACGGGATGGCCGCCGCGGCGGTGGTCGCGATGCAGGACGAGGCAGTGGGAGCCGCACTGCAACCCCTCTTCGCCACGTCGCTGTTCCGCGTCTACCGCAACACCGACGTGCTGGGCTGCGAACTGGGCGGCATCCTCAAGAACATCGTGGCGATCGCGGCCGGAATGGCCGAAGGGCTCAGCGTCGGCGACAACACCCGGGCGATGGTCCTCTCCCGCGGACTGGCGGAGATGACGCGGCTCGGGGAAGCCATGGGCGCGGACCCGCGTACGTTCGCCGGGCTCACGGGCATGGGAGATCTGATCGCGACGTGCACGAGCCCGTCGTCGAGGAACCGCAGGATCGGGGAGGCGCTGGCGCGCGGACTCGGCATCGACGAGGCCGTCGAGGCACTGGGGCAGGTCGCCGAGGGGGTGAAGACCGCGCCGACGGTCATGGAACTTGCACACGAGTACGGGGTGGAGATGCCCATCGCGGCCGAGGTCGCGGCGGTGGTGACGGGGAAGAGCACCCCGACCGACGCATACCGGGGCTTGCGTCGCGTCGCTCCCGGCCATGAGGAGGACATCGTCTGACCCCTTGTTCGACGTTCCCCGGCAGGTGCCGGAAAGCCGAACGAAGAGGTGCCTCCCCCTCCCACAGGCTGAGCGAACGCTAATTGAAATGTTGTGCCATCGTGGTGCCATGACTTCTGCCGCCGACACGCTGTCGTCCCTCCTCGACACTCGTTTCAGCTGCCGCGCGTTCCTGACCGAGCGGGTCCCGCGCGAGGACATCGAACGCATGCTGCTCATGGGGCAGCGCACGGCGTCCTGGTGCAATTCGCAACCGTGGCAGACCCACATCGTCAGCGGCGAGACCATCGACCGCCTGCGCGAGGCCGTCTACGCGCAGGCCACCTCCGGCAATCCGGATCCCGACATCCCGGGGCCCGCCGAATACCGCGGCGCGTACGCCGAACGTCGACGCGGCGCCGGCTATGCCCTGTACAACGCGCTCGGTATCGCACGCGACGACTACCAGCGCCGCACCGAGCAGATGCTCGAGAACTACCGCTTCTTCGGCGCGCCGCACGTCGCGATCATCACCACCGACAAGGCCCTCGGCGTGTACGGGGCGGTCGACTGCGGTGGGTACGTCTCGACGCTGCTGCTCGCCGCCGAATCGCTCGGCATCGCCGCCGTTCCGCAGGCTGCCGTCGCAATGACCTCCACCGCGCTGCGACGCGAACTGAACATCGACGACGACCGCGACATCGTCTGCGCCATCTCGTTCGGCTACGCCGACGAGGCGCATCCGGCCAATGCGTGTCGCACGGATCGCGCCACGCTCGACGAGACCATCGAGTGGCACGACTGATCCCGGTCGTTCCGGCCGCAGGTCGCGCCCGCGGTTGAAACCGTGGTCGTTGTCGATGTTTCGGTGAATTCTCGACGACAACTGCAACCTCGGTGCCTGCCGAGTCCATGCACGCATGCGCATTACAGACTTTGACATTCATTTTCGATAGCGGCTATTTCTTTCTGCATGACAACGCTCTCCCGCTACGGCGGCGCCGCCCTCACCGTCGTCGCTGCAACCTTCGCTGCCGCATGCACCGGCACGACCGAGGCCGACACCCCCGAGACGCCCACATCCACCGCCGCCGCGGAGGTGGCGAGCGCAGAACCGCGCCTCGTCGTCACCTACGACGGCGGTGTTCTCGTCGTCGACGAAGACGACCTCTCCGTCGTCGGCGACTTCGCGCTCGACGGCTTCAACCGGCTCTCCCCCGCCGGCGACGGACGGCACGTGCTGATCTCCACCGAGGGCGGATTCCGCGTCCTCGACACCGGTAGCTGGACGGAGGCGCACGGCGACCACGGCCACCACTACTCCGGAGCGCCCGCTCTCACCGACCTGACGTTCACCGCGGAGAAGCCCGGACACGTCGTGCCGCATGCCGGGGTCACCGCACTGTTCGACGACGGCACCGGACGCATCGACGTCTTCGACCCCGCCGACCTCGCCTCGGCGACCGAACTCCCGACCCTCGACAGCCGTATGCTTCCCGAGGCCCACCACGGCGTGGCCGTCCCGATGCCCGACGGCGGCATGCTCGTCACCCTCGGCGACTCCGAGAAGCGGACGGGGGTGGCCCTGCTCGACGAGAACGGCACCGAGATCGCGCGCACCGACGAGTGCCCCGGCGTCCACGGTGAGACGGTCGCGGCCGACGGGGTCGTCACCTTCGGATGCGAGGACGGCACGGTCATCTTCCGCGACGGATCGTTCACCAAGGCGCCGGTTCCCGACCCGTACGGCCGGATCGGGAACCAGGCGGGAAGCGAGGACTCGCCCGTCGTCCTCGGCGACTACAAGATCGATCCCGACGCGGAACTCGAACGCCCCGAACGCGTCGCGCTCGTGGACACCCGAACCGCGTCGGTGCGCCTCGTCGACCTCGGCACGAGTTACACCTTCCGCTCACTCGGTCGCGGGCCGGCGGGTGAAGCACTCGTCCTCGGCACCGACGGCAACCTTCACGTGATCGATCCCGGGTCCGGGGAGATCGTCCGGCGGATCGAGGTACTCGAGCCGTGGACCGAACCCGACGAGTGGCAGGCACCCCGGCCCGCACTCGAGGTGCGCGACGGGACGGCGTTCGTCACCGATCCCACCACCGACTCGCTGCACGCGGTGGATGTGACCTCCGGGGAGATTCGCTCGGCCGAACTGCCGCGCACCCCGAACGAGATCAGCAGCGTCGACTGACTCCGCTACGGAAGTATTCGGCTTTCCGATGCAAGGGCCGGAAAGCCGAATACTCTCCTCGCGAACAGACGGCCGAGGCCTTCCCGCACTGTGATCCACCTCACCCGGCAAGCGTGCGAAACGGAAATCTCCGTCAAAACGGCTGGGGAGGCATTGTTCTCGTCGCCCGATCCCGAAGACAACGATTGTGTAACGTGGCGACGCACCTGTTTCCGACCGGGAGGTATCGCCCGTGCTGTCGACCGAAGTCCGTTCCCGACCTGTTCGATCCCTGCTGATCGCCATCGGTCTGACGGTCTCGGCGCTGGCAGTCGCGGGATACATGCGCGACGCGGTGAACGAGTACCTCATGGATCTCGACGTCTTCCGCGATGCCGGCTGGGCCTTCCTGCATCACACCCCCCTGTACACGGAGGGCTTCTTCAGTCATTCCGGCTTCCGGTTCATCTACCCACCCTTCGCGGCGTTCCTGTTCGCGCCGATGGCGCTGGTGGGCAGCACCGCACTGCAGGTGTTGTGGACGGCAGGGCTCATCGCTCTCGTGTGGTGGGTGCTCAGGGTCGTCTACCGGCGACTCGACATGTCCCAGCCGAGTCTGATCGCCGCCGCGTCGCTCGGGCCGGTGCTGTGGCTCGAGCCGTTCCGCTCCAACTTCACGTTCGGCCAGATCAACATCGTGCTCATGGCGCTCGTGGTCGCCGATCTGCTCGGCGTGATCCCGAAGCGCTTCCGCGGTGTCGGTATCGCGCTGGCCGCCGCGATCAAGGTGACCCCGGCTGCCTTCGGTCTGATCTTCCTGCTGCGCCGCGACTGGCCGTCGGCATTCCGCGCGTTGGGTGCCTTCGCCGCGACCGTCGCGTTCGGTTACTGGTTGCGCCCCGATTCGACCGTCTACTTCTGGACGACGGAGTTCTTCGCGACCGACCGTGCCGGCGACCCGTCGTTCTTCCGCAATCAGGCCCTCACCGGTCTCATCGCCCGCTTCGACTTCTCCGACGGCACCGCCAAGGCACTGTGGCTGGCCGGTGCGCTAATCATCGTGGCCGGTACCGCGTGGGCCGCCTACCGCTTCCTGCGGGCCGACGAGCCGGTGGTCGCGGTGGCCCTGGTGGGCCTGGCGTCGCTGCTCGCCGCTCCGATCGCCGTCACCCACCACTGGGTGTACGCCCTGTTCCTCGTGCCGCTGCTGATCGCGCCGGCCTACCGCCGCTGGTGGCCGGTGCTGCTGCCCGCCACCGTGGTCTTCCTCATCGGACCCAACCACCTGCTGCGTGAAGCGTCCTCGGGTGGCTGGGTCGAGCAGCTTCTCCTCGAAGTCCTCGGGACCTCGCA
>NZ_AJVB01000142.1:0-8522 GCF_000278445.1 Rhodococcus sp. R1101 | reverse complement strand
ATCGGCACAGCGTTTCTCGGTCTTGTCGCTCGTCGCTTCCCGACGGGCCGGGACCGTACGGTCGAAGCACTGCAGGTTTGGCCCGTGCTGGCTGCTACTACGACCTTTGCGGTGATCGCCGCGGTCATCGGTTCGACGCTCGCCGCCTGGTCGGCATTCGGGCGATAGGCCCGACGCAGCCGTGCCCTCACCAGCAAATACACCAGGTGAACGATCGTTGCCCCCGCCGCGGGCATCCGACCTGCCCATCATGGCCGGTCGCACCGGGACCGATGCAGTCCGGTCATCGGAACCGAGCGACAAGTTCACAGGAAATCTGTCTACCCTGCGTGGACATCGGATGATACGGAAGGATTCGGATGGCACTGCTCGAGAACAAGGTCGCGTTCGTCACCGGTGCTGCACGCGGTCAGGGACGCAATCATGCCGTGCGCTTCGCGCAGCAGGGCGCCGATATCATCGCGTTCGACCTCTGCGCCTCGGTATCCGACGATGTCGGTTACCCCCCTTCTACCGCCGAGGACCTCGCGGAGACCGCGCGTCTGGTCCGTGCCGAGGGCCGCAACATCCTCACTGTCGTCGGTGACGTGCGAGAACTGGCCGCACTGCAGGCTGCCGTCGACGCGGGAGTCGAACGCTTCGGCCGTCTCGACGTCGTAGTAGCCAATGCCGGTATCTCGACATGGAATCGCTTCTGGGAGATGCCCGAAGAGCAGTGGATCACCATGATCGATATCAATCTCAACGGGGTGTGGCGCACCCTCTCGGCCTCGGTACCCGCCATGATCCAGGGTGGACGCGGCGGATCGATCGTCGTCGTCAGTTCCGCCGCCGGCATCAAGGCCGGACCCGGCGCATCCCATTACACGTCCGCCAAGCACGGTCTTGTGGGCCTGACGAAAACCGCGGCGATCGAACTGGGAGAGTTCGGCATTCGAGTCAACTCGGTTCACCCCGGCGCGGTGGACACCCCGATGGGGCAGGATGCGAACGTCGGCCGGTTACTTGCGCGACACCCACGCTACGTCGACAGTTACAAGTGGCCCTTGGCAGGCTTGAACAAGTGCAGCGTGGACGATGTCACAGACGCCGTGCTGTATCTCGCGAGCGACCGGGCGCGAGCGATTACCGGCTCGCAGATGGTACTGGACCTGGGAATCACCACGATCTGACCCTCCACGCCGGACCGCAATGTCGGTCGAACGGATGCGCTCATCCCGTCACCGTCGAAGGCCCGCCCCGACGCGGGGCATCGGAGCGGGCCCGGTTCGTCGCTCGATCATCGCTCCGTAGCGCGTACGAGCAAGCGCAGTTCCGCGCCGAGTGTGCACGCCCGCGGCAGATCGATCGGCCCGTTCCCGGACAGTTCCCCCGTGACTCGTTTCACCCGAGCAATCGAATCCGGAACTCGACGCTGCCACCGGCCTATGGTTTCGTCGACGCCGTCGGAGTTCTCCGGATCGCGGTCACCGCGCAGTATCGCGGTGACGAGTTCGTGGCGAAGCCCGGCGAGATCATCACGCACCGAGGCTGCCGCCATACTGTCCCACCACGTACGGGTCGCCGACCCAGCGTCCGGATCGAAAGAAATACCGTCCAGTCCGAGAAGGGTTCCCGTCGCGGCATACATACCGGCGACCGTTCGGGTCCGGCAGCCCAGCGTGGACGCGGTATCCGCCAGGGCCAGACACTCTCCCAGAAGCCGGACATCCGGTGCCTCACCCAGTTCGGCGCCGACGAGCAGCTCCTCGACTCCGGCACGCAGCCGCACGATTTCGGAGGTCATCTCGGACAGCGACCGCATCCGCAGGAGCCACGAGGCCGTGTGCTCGATGAAATTCTGCACGGCTCCGAGACGTTCCCAACGGTCGTCGCTCGGGGCCACCTGTTCTTGCGCGTCGGCCCACAATCGGTCGGTATCGAATACGGCCCGAACCACAGCGTATGCCCGGGCAACCTCCGGTGTGCGCACACCGAGGCGCTCCTCGAACTGGTAGATCGTTCCGGGACCGATGCGGTCCACCAGTTCGGAGGCGATGCGGGTCGCGATGATCTCACGGCGCAGGGGGTGATGTCGGATTTCGTCCTGCACCGCGTGACGCATGGACTCGGGGAAGTACGCCACAGCGACGTCGGCGAAGAAGGGATCATCCGGTACGTCCGAGTCGAGGAGATCCCGGCACACGATGTTCTTCGATCGTGCAAGCAGTACCGCGATCTCCGGTCTGGTCAGCCCGCGACCGGAGTCGGCTCGTGCAGCCAGTTCCTGCACACTCGGCAACACCTCGGTGCTGCGCCGGAACCCACCCCCGCTCTCGAGGTGATCGATGAGGCGCTCGTGCCTACCGAGCAGCCGGGTTGCGCGGGACACTGCGAGACCGAGTGCCACCGACTGGTCCCTGCTCATCCGCAGCACCGTTCGCGCCACCTCGTGGCGGGCGTCGTCGAGCAGTCGATCTCGGTCGTTCGTCGTCAGGGTTCCGGCACGCCTGGCAGATTCGAGCGCGATCTTCAGGTTCACCTCGGCGTCGGAGGTCGTCACGCCCGCGGCATTGTCGATGAAGTCCGCGTTGATACGCCCGCCTGCTGCGGCGAACTCGATGCGTGCCCGCTGCGTGAAACCGAGATTGCCTCCCTCGCCGACGACTCGGCACCGTAGTCGCGAGGCATCGACCCGTACGTCGTCATTGGCCGGATCTGCTGCATCGGTGTGACTTTCGGAGGATGCCTTGACATAGGTGCCTACTCCTCCGTTCCAGAGCAGATCCACCGGCGCCGTCAGAAGCGCCTTGATCAACTCGTTCGGGGTGATCGTCGCATCGGACAATCCGAGCAGGCGTCGGGCTGCTTCCGGAACGGTGATGGATTTCGCGGAACGCGACCACACTCCCCCTCCGGAAGAAAGCACCTTGCGGTCGAAATCGTCCCAACTCGAGCCCGGAAGCTCGAACAACCGACGCCGCTCCGCATAAGCGCGGACCACGTCCGGTTCGGGGTCGAGGAAGATGTGCCGGTGATCGAAGGCGCCGACGAGTCGCAGATGGGGGGAAAGCAACATGCCGTTGCCGAAGACGTCACCCGACATGTCCCCGATCCCGACCACGGTCACTTCCGTGGTGTCCACGTCGGTGCCGAGATCGACGAAATGCTCACGAACGGCAACCCACGCACCGCGGGCGGTTATCCCCATCTCCTTGTGGTCGTATCCGCTCGAACCCCCCGATGCGAAGGCATCACCGAGCCAGTAGTCGTACTCGGCAGCGATGGAGTTGGCCAGGTCCGAGAACCGGGCGGTGCCCTTGTCTGCGGCCACCACGAGGTAGGTGTCGTCCCCGCCGTGGACGGCGGTGCTTTCGGGGTGCACGACTCGGCCGTCGACGATGTTGTCGACGAGGTCGAGCATTCCCCGGACAAAGGTGGAATACGCTCGACCGGGAGAGATGTTCGACGTTTTCCGTACGAATGCGCCCTTGGCACCACCCGGGACGACAAGTGCATTCTTGACCACCTGTGTCTTCATCAGACCGAGTACCTCGGTGCGATAGTCCTCCGGACGGTCCGAGAAGCGGATTCCGCCGCGGGCGACACCGTCGCTCCTTACATGAATGCCTTCCATCTCGTCCGAATGAACGAAGATCTCCCGGTACGGAACTACCGGTCCTGGGGCGGCGAAGCGAGCAGAGTCGAGCATGAACGCGCCGTACGGTTTCGGTTCACCGTCGGCGTCACGCTGGTACCAATTGGTACGCAGGGTCGCGGTGACGAATGATTCCAGGCTGCGCAGGATGCGGTCGTCGTCGAGGTTGTCCGCTGCACTGCGTCGTTCGGCGAGTAGTTGTTCGGCGGCGACGTCACGGTCGCCCATGTCCGGCCGGAAACGTGCATCGAAGCAGGTGACGAGAGCTTCGACGAATTCCGCATGCCGGCAGAGTGTGTCGACGACGTACCGTTCCGACATCGCCAGGCCTGCCTGACGAGCGAAACGCGCAGCGGCCCGGACGAGGGCGATATCTCGTACGGTCACCTCGGCGACCACCGCAAGGCGGGAGTATCCGTCGACGACAGTGCGGTTCTGTACGTATGCATCGAAGACGGCTTCGACCCGGCGCGGTGAGTGCGCGGTCCACTCCTGTGGTGTGACGAACACGAATCGATGGGCCTGCTGGTTCGTCTCCTCCGTGGTCAGGGCGCAGTGATCGCCGATACGCAGGCCGAAGTGTTCGAACGTGTGCACGGCGTCGGCGAGCAACAGTTCCCGATCGGGCCATCGCACGACGGCGCACGCGGTGCCGGCGGGTAACGAGTCCTCTACGAACAGCAGGGCCGGCCCGTCGGCCGGAGATTGCACGAGCTGTCGAGCAACCGCCGCGACGTTCGCGGTTGTCGGTTCGTACGAGTGCGTGAGAGAGCTGGTCATCTCCGTGTCCTTTCGCTCACCCCATAGGGCCGGGATGTGCCGTCAGTCTGCGGTCGGCGCCCCGGCACGCATATGTACGCAGCGTCCATCCACAGGCCTGATTTTCGACTTGATGTCCATGTCGTTCCGGCGTTCTCACTCCTAAGGTTCGAGGAAACCGCTGAAGGGAGAAGACCATGACTGCAGCTGAACTCACGCTCGGCGGACCCGCGCTGGAGCAAGTCCGTCGCGTCGTAACCGAAATTCCGGGCCCTCGATCCCGCGAGCTGGCGCGCCGTCGCACCGATGCGCTACCCGCAGGTCTGACCAGTGGCGCCGAGATCTACGCAGCGGCAGGGGGCGGAGGGGTGCTCGTGGACGTGGACGGGAACTCCTTCATCGACCTCGGTTCCGGAATCGCCGTCACCACCGTCGGCAACTCCGCGCCCCGGGTCGTCGAACGCGCCACCGCACAACTGCAGCACTTCACCCATACTTGTTTTCTCGCCACCCCCTATGAGCCGTACATCGAAGTCGCCGAGGCTCTGAATCGGTTGACCCCGGGCACGCACGCGAAGCGCACGGCCCTGTTCAACACCGGCAGCGAAGCCGTCGAGAACGCCGTGAAGTACGCCCGTGCAGCGACCGGCCGGTCGGCAGTGATCACCTTCGATCATGCCTTCCACGGCCGGACGCTCATGACGATGACCATGACCGCGAAGAACCAGCCCTACAAGCACTCTTTCGGTCCGTTCGCCCCCGAGGTCTACCGCGCCCCGATGGCGTATCCCTATCGATGGCCGAGCGGAGCCGACCGCGCCGCGGACGAGGCATTCGAACAGTTCCGTCTGCTCATCGATGCCCAGGTCGGCGCGGACCAGGTGGCCTGTGTCGTCGTCGAACCCATCCAGGGCGAAGGCGGATTCATCGTCCCGGCCGACGGCTTCCTGCGACGCATCGCCGACTTCTGCCGGGACAGAGGCATCCTCGTCGTCGCCGACGAAGTACAGACCGGAATCGGCCGTACCGGCGCATGGTTCGCGTGTGAGCACGAGGGCCTTGTCCCGGATCTGATCGTCACGGCAAAGGGACTCGCCGGCGGATTCCCGTTGGCGGCCGTCACCGGCCGAGCAGAGATCATGGACCGCGCCCATCCGGGCGGCATCGGCGGGACCTACAGCGGTAACCCCGCCGCATGTGCCGCAGCGCTCGGCGTCCTCGAGACGATCGAAGCCGAACACCTGCTCGAACGCGCCCAGGAGATCGGCACGCTGATGCTGCGGGAGCTGCGCGAGATCGGCACCCTCAACCCCGTAGTGGGTGACGTCCGTGGCCGCGGAGCCATGATCGCCGCCGAACTCGTCGAACCCGGCACGACCACCCCCAACCGGGAGGCCGTCGCGAAGATCGCCCGGTATTGCCAGAACCACGGAGTCCTCACCCTCACAGCCGGCACCTTCGGGAACGTACTGCGCTTCCTGCCTCCGTTGTCGATCTCGGATGAACTCCTCGCCGAGGCGTTTTCGGTTCTCCGCGACGCATTCGCCACCCTCTGAGCACGACACCGCCACCACCGTCAGCGAGGTGCGCCTGCTCTCGACCGGCCGCGCATCGACCGGTCACCCCGCATTCCGTTGATCCGCACCCCACGCGTCGAAGGAACATACGATGACGACACCCGTTCTGCTGCAGCACTACATCGACGGTGAATGGTTCGACGGTGACGCCGATGCCCTGGTGAGCATCAGTCCCGCAGAACCGGACGTCACCGTCGCGCACGGCCGCGCGGCCACCGTCGACGCCGTCGACCGGGCTGTCGCTGCCGCGCGTGCGGCAGCCCGACAGTGGGCGAGAACCCCGGCGCACGAGCGCGGCACCGTCCTGGTACGGGCCGCCGCCATCATCGAATCGTCTGCCCCTCGATGGGGTGCGGAGCTTGCCCGCGAAGAGGGCAAGACGCGCGGCGAGGGCGTCGCCGAGGTGCTCCGCGCCGCGCAGATCATGCGCTTCTACGGTGGTGAGGGCGACCGGGAAGCCGGCGAGATGTTCGCTTCCCCGCGACGCGGGGAACGCATCATGGTCGCGCGCAAGCCGATCGGCGTGGTAGGTGTCATCACGCCCTTCAATTTCCCCATTGCCATACCGGCCTGGAAGATCGCCCCGGCCCTGACCTACGGCAACACCGTGGTGTGGAAGCCGGCAGGCACCGTGCCACTGCTGGCAATGCGACTCGCGCAAGCCCTCCACGACGCCGGGCTGCCGCCGGGGGTGCTCAACCTCGTCATGGGCGGACGAGCCATCGGCGCCGGTATCGCCGACCATCCGGGGATCGACGCCCTGACGTTCACCGGTTCGACGGCGGTCGGCCGCAGCCTCGCGGCGGCGGGAGCCGCGCGGGGCGTGCCGGTGCAGGCGGAGATGGGGGGCAAGAACGCGGCTGTCGTGCTCGGCGACGCGGACCTCGATCTCGCCGCCGAGCAGGTCCTGGCCGGAGCGTTCCGCTCATCGGGGCAGAAATGCACGGCGACCTCACGACTGATCGTCACCGAGGATGTTGCCGACGAGTTCGTCCGTGAACTTGTTGCGCGGATCGGGAAGTGGACCGTAGGCAATCCCTTGGACGAGCAGGTCGACATGGGTCCGGTGATCGATGCCGCAGCGCGGACGTCGATCCGGGCAGGGGTCGACGAGGCGATCCGGCAGGGTGCGCGGGCGTTGTGCGGGCAGCGATCGTACGAGGACGGTGAACTCGCGACCGGGTTCTACGTACCGCCCACTGTGCTCGAACTGCCCGATACCGGACTCGACGTGTGGCGGGAAGAGTTGTTCGGGCCCGTCCTCGCCGTGTGCCGCGCAGCGGACGCCGAGGCAGCATTCGCACTCGCCGACGACAGCGACTACGGCTTGTCGGCGGCGGTGTTCACCCAAGACCTCACACGCGCGCTCGGGGCACTCGAGGATCTGGACGTGGGCATCCTGCACATCAACTCGGAATCCGCGGGCGCCGACCCGCACGTTCCGTTCGGTGGAGCCAAGAAAAGTGGCTACGGCCCGAAGGAACAGGGCCGCGCCGCCAGGGAGTTCTTCACCCACACCACGACCGTCTACCTGCGCGGTGGAAGGTCGATCACATGAGCGGGGGCGCACTCGACGGTATCGTCGTCGCCGATTTCACCCGGGTCCTCGCCGGTCCCTACGCCACCATGATGCTCGCGGACATGGGCGCCGAAGTCGTCAAGATCGAGCGTCCCGGGACCGGTGACGATACCCGGTCTTGGGGACCCCCCTACGACGATGCCGGCTCGACCACGTACTTCAATTCGGTGAACCGCAACAAGACCTCCGTGGTCCTCGACCTCGCCTCGGAGCAAGGCCGAGCCGAGGCTCTCCGCCTCGTGGCGCGTGCAGACATCGTGGTCGAGAATTTCCGCGCAGGCACCATGGAGCGGCTCGGTCTCGGCTACGACGACCTGCTCACCGTCAATCCGCAATTGATCTATTGCTCCGTGACCGGGTTCGGAAGTGGAGACGGAGCAGCCCTGCCGGGTTACGACCTGCTCGTGCAGGCCGTCGGTGGGCTCATGAGCATCACCGGACCCGAGGCCGGCACGCCGACGAGGGTGGGAGTCGCGGTCGTCGACGTGCTCACGGGCCTGCACGCCCTCGCCGGGATTCTGGCTGCACTGCATCACCGCGAGCGCACCGGCGAGGGGCAGCGCGTCGACACCAATCTTCTTTCTGCACTGCTCTCGTCGCTCGTCAACCAGGGTTCCGCGTATCTGGGAGCCGGAGTGGTGCCGGGAATTCTCGGCAATCGGCACCCGAGCATCGCCCCTTACGAGGTGTTCGCGACGAAGGACCGTCCGCTGGCGCTGGCGGTGGGCAACGACAAGCAGTTCGTGCGACTTTCCGAGACTCTCGGTGTGCCGGAACTCGCCACCGATCCGCGTTTTCACAGCAACCCGCAGCGCGTGGCGCACCGGGAGGAGTTGTGTGTGGAGATCACCTCGGTCCTCACCACGGCCGGAGCAGATTACTGGTACGACGAACTGTCCCGCGTGGGTGTGCCGGCCGGGCCCATCAACGATGTCGCCGAAGCTTTCGAGTTCGCCCGGCGACTCGGTCT
>NZ_AJVB01000141.1:0-8642 GCF_000278445.1 Rhodococcus sp. R1101 | reverse complement strand
GTACTCGGCGATCTTCTCCGGTCCGAGGTCGAGGATCCGCTGCAGCATGGTCGGGACCACGACCAGCACGTTCGCGCCGTGCTGCTCGATGAGGCCCAGGGTGTCGACGGGGGAGAAGCGCCGCATCATCACCACGGTCTGGCCGAGCGCGAGGGCGAGCGCGAACTGAGAGACGCCGGTGCCGTGGAAGGCGGGGGCGGCCATGAGCATCGTCTGGCCGGGGCGCAGCGGAACCCGATCGAGGAACTGGGCCGACGCGAACGGTGACGTGCGGCCGCGCGGCGCTCCCTTCGGGGTGCCGGTGGTGCCGCTGGTGAGCAGTACGAAGCCGCCGAAGACCTCCGGGGCGGGCAGGGACGATCCGTCCAGCCCTTCGATCGACTGCTCGAGTGTCGGGATGCCGGGGACCTCGTCGTCCACCCAGGAGGCGTACCGGCGCACATCGTCGGGCAGTGCGGCGGCGACCTCGGCGAACTCGCTGTCGAAGACGAACGTCGAGACCTGTTCGCGCGCGGCGACATCGACGAGTTGCCGCGGCGCGAAACCGGTGTTCATCATCACGAGCCGCACGCCGAGCTTGGCAGTGGCGAGCATCGTCAGTACGAGTCCGCGGTGGTTGCGGGCCATGATGCCCATGACCGATCCCGGTTCGACCCCGGCGCGCTGCCACGCACGCACGAGGGCGTTGGACCGGGCCTCGAGTTCCTTGTAGGTGAGGTCGCCGGCTTCGTCGATCAGTGCGACGGCGTCGAGACCGCGTTCGGCTTGTGCGTGCACGGAACCGGCGAAGGGGCCGTACTTGTCGGCCGCCATGATCGTCCCGATGCTGCGGTCCACGCGCGGGAAGTGCAGCAGACCTGCGCGATGGAGTACTGCGAGTGATCCGACGATGTCCTTGACCTGGCCGATCGTGTCGTCGAGCGTGATCCGCCCGCCTGTGATCCTGCCGAGAATGTCCTGACCGAGCATCCGTCCCCCTAGCTGTGTGTCGGCGTCAGGACACACAATAGCGGTGACGTATCTCACATTCCAGGCGAACTTCCTCGTATGGGCAGGGCCCTCGCCGCACCTGCGGCGAGGGCCCTGCCCCCGGGGGGTCCCCCGTTATTTCAGTTCGGCGGACGACTTTCCGAGCACCCGTCGAGCGACGATGAGCTGCTGGATCTGCTGGGTGCCCTCGAAGATGTCGAGGATCTTGGAATCGCGTGCCCACTTCTCGAGCAGCGGCCGCTGCGAGTAACCGTAGGTGCCGGCGAGTTCGACGGCCTTGAGCGAGACCGCAGTACCGGTGCGGCCGGCCTTCGCCTTGGACACCGACGCTTCGAGGGAGTTGGGCTTCTTGTTGTCGGCCATCCACGTCGCGCGCAGCGCGAGCAGGTAGGCGGCCTCCCAATCGGCCTCGAGTGCCAGGAACTCGGCGGCCGCGGCGTGCTGGTTGTTCGCGGGGATGTCGTAGGAGACCTCGACACCGGCGTCCTTCAGGATCGACCGCAGTTCCTCGAGTACCGCGCGGCCGAGACCCACGGCCATACCGGCCACGATCGGACGCGTGTTGTCGAAGGTCTGCATGACCCCGGCGAACCCCTTCTCGGTGTTCACCTCCGGGGATCCGAGGATGTTGTCCTTGGGGATGCGGCAGTTGTCGAGCACCAGCACGGCGGTGTCGGACGCCTTGATGCCGAGCTTCTTCTCGAGACGCGCGACCGAGAGGCCGGGAGCCTCGCGCGGCACGACGAAAGACTTGATCGCGGCGCGGCCCTTCGACCTGTCGACGCTCGCCCACACGACGATGTGGGTGGAGCGCTCACCGGCGGTGACGAAGATCTTCTCGCCGTTGAGGACCCACTCGTCGCCGTCGAGCACGGCCGTGGTCGTCACGGCCGCCGAGTCGGACCCGAAACCGGGCTCGGTGATCGCCATGGAGGCCCACACCTTGCCGAAACGCTCGAGCTGCTCGTCGGTGGCCACTGCGGCGATCGCGGAATTGCCGAGGCCCTGATAGGGGATCGACAGCGTCAGGCCGACGTCGCCCCAGCACGTCTCGATGACATTGAGGAGCCCGGCCATGTTGCCGCCGTTGGCATTTCCGGCGGGACCGTCCTGCTTGGCCTTGCTGTCGCGGCCGAGCGTGGCACCCGCTGCGCCCTGACCGGAGTCGTTGAGTCCCTCGACCATCGCGGCCATGGTGTCGAGTTCGACGGGGTACTCGTGCTCGGCGAGATCGTACTTGCGGGAGATCGGCCGGAAGATCTGCGCGGCGACCTGATGGGCCTGGTTCGCGGAAGCCTTGAGCTTCCGGGGAAGTTCGAGATTGATCATCACAGGTTCCTTGTTCGGGTCGGGCCGATCAGACGAGGACGACGCCCTCGGCGACTCCGATTGCTCGCAGGTCGCGGTACCAACGTTCGACGGGGTGTTCCTTGGTGTAGCCGTGGCCGCCGAGCAGCTGCACGCCGTCGAGGCCGAACTGCATGCCCTTGTCGGTGGCGAGCTTGCGGGCCAGGGCCGCCTCGCGAGCGAACGACAGTCCCTGCTCGGCCCGCGACGCACCGCGCAGGGTGACCAGACGCAGACCGTCGAGCTCGATCTTGATGTTCGCCACCATGAACGCCACCGCCTGCCTGTGGCTGACAGGCTCGCCGAACGCTTCGCGCTCGTTGACGTAGGGGACCACGTAGTCGAGCACGGCCTGTCCGGTGCCCGTCGCCAGAGCGGCCCAGCCCAGACGCGACAACCGCACGGCGTCGGCGTACTGCTCGGCGCGGATGTCGGCGTCGTCGTCGCCGAGACGTGCCGACTCCGGCACCGCGACATCCTCGAGCAGCAGGCGTCCCAGGCCGGCGGCACGCAGGCCCATACCCGGATCGGCTTCGATGACGACACCCTTGCTCTTCGCCTCGACGAGGAAGAGGGACGGCTTGCCGTCGAGTTCGGCAGCCACGACGAACAGTTCGGCGCTGCCCGCGGCCGGGACGAACGACTTCACGCCGTTGAGGCGGTATCCGCTGGGGGAGCGCACGGCCCTGGTCTGCAGCGCGAAGGGGTCGAACAGGGCCCGGGGCTCGGCGATCACGACGGACGCCTGGGGGACGTCGTCGCCGGCGAAGGCCGGCAGGTAGGTCTTCTGCTGGTCCTCGGTGCCCCACTGGGTCAATGCCACGGCCACACCGCTCGGCGCGAGGATCGGCAGGGCCAGTCCCATGTCGCCGTGGGCGAGGGCTTCGGCGACGAGCACGTTGGTGACCACGCCGCGTTCGTCGGCGGCGCCGTCGAACGCCTCGGGCACGTTGACCATGGTGATGCCCAGTTCGGCGGCGCGCGCGAGGAGATCGGCCGGGGCCGCGGCCGCCTCGTCGGCGTCGTGCGCGGCGGGCCGGAGGATCTCGGCGGCGAACTCACGCACCGTCTCGGTGATCATCTGCTGATCGTCGGTGGGGGTGAGGTCGAAGAAGTCGGTGTTCTTCGCGGTCGCGAGACGCTGCGGACCGCTCGCGCCGCCCGACACCTTCTTGAAGGTGCGCGTCGCGGCACCGAGAGTCTTGAAACCCGTCTTCGTGGACTGATACGTGATCCGGTCGATCGTCTCGCGGATCTTGTACCGATCCGCGAGCTCGGATCCGGTGATGCGGGTGAGCACCCGCATGGCGGCGCCCATGGCGTCCCGTCTGATCGGATTGAGGCCGACGGCGGACGTGTCGCGAGGCGTGTGGCGGGCCACGCTGTCTTGCTTGCTCATGATCACCAGAAGTCTCTCGATGCGGGAGCGGACGACATCCGATCTTACTTCTGAGTAAGGTTGCTGTCTACCGTACGGTAAGTTCCGGTCGCGGCGCACGACGAACTCGGTGGGTCCGAGCCCGCCGAGCAGGGTCGAACCCACCGTGATCGGGCCGGATCAGGAGAGCCGGGAGAGCACCTCGTCGTGCAGCCTCCCGTTGGTCGCGACCGCGCTGCCGCCGTGCGGACCGGCCGCGCCCTCGAGGTTCGTGAACCGTCCGCCCGCCTCGCGCACCAGGATGTCGAGCGCCGCGAGGTCCCACAGCGACACCTCCGGTTCGAGCGCGATCTCGAGGGCGCCCTCGGCGAGCAGGCAGTACGAGAAGAAGTCGCCGTAGGCGCGCACCCGCCACACGTCGTCGGTCAGGGCGACGAAACGATCGCGGATGCCGCGTTCGTGCCAGCCGCTCAGGCTCGAGAAACTCAGCGACGACGATGCGAGATCGGCGACCTGCGACACCGAGATGCGGCGCGGCTGCTCGCGGTCGTGCGAGACCCACGCCCCGCTGCCCGCAGCTGCCCACCACCGACGGTTCAGTGCCGGGGCGCTGACCGCACCGACGACCGGCACGCCGTCCTCGAGCAGCGAGATCAGGCTCGCCCACACCGGCACGCCGCGCACGAAGTTCTTCGTGCCGTCGATGGGATCGACCACCCACTGCCGTCCGCGGAAGACCGCGTCGCCACCGAACTCCTCGCCCAGCACCGCGTCGTCGGGCCGCTGCTCGCCGAGCATCTCGCGGATGGTGCGCTCGACGGCGAGGTCGGCGTCGGAGACCGGGCTCAGGTCCGGCTTGTCGTCCACTTTCAGATCCAGCGCACCGAAGCGGGCGCGGGTGATGGAGTCGGACGCGTCGGCGAGTCGGAGGGCGAGGTCCAGGTCGGCGGTGTAGTCGGTGGTCATGACGGAAACGCTAGCCGCCGCGGGTCGGGGTCGAGCAGCGTGCCGCCCCCTGCGCGTATCGATTGCCCACGTCGGACCGGTTCGTCGCTCCGGTAACCTGTTGAATCGTGCATCCCGATGTTTCCGCAGCCCTGGCCGAGCTCGACACGACCCTCCGCACCGTGGAGTCGGTCCTCGACGTCGAGGAGCTGCGACGGCGCATCGACGAACTCGAGCACCAGGCCGCCGATCCCGAGTTGTGGAACGACCAGGAGCACGCGCAGAAGGTCACCAGCGAGTTGTCGCACGCGCAGGGCGAACTGCGCCGCGTCGAGGGGCTGCGCCAGCGGCTCGAGGATCTGCCGGTGCTCTACGAGCTCGCCGAGGGTGAGGAGGGCGAGGACCGCGCCGCGGCCCTGGCCGACGCCGATGCCGAACGTGAGAGCCTGCGCGCCGACATCGAGGCGATGGAGGTGCGCACGCTGCTGTCGGGTGAGTACGACCAGCGCGACGCGCTCGTCAACATCCGTGCCGGTGCCGGTGGCGTCGACGCCGCCGACTGGGCCGAGATGCTCATGCGCATGTACATCCGCTGGGCCGACAAGCACGGTTACGGCGTCGAGGTCTACGACACCTCCTACGCCGAAGAGGCCGGCATCAAGTCGGCCACCTTCGCCGTCAAGGCGCCCTACACCTACGGCACCCTCTCGGTCGAGATGGGCACGCACCGTCTGGTCCGGATCAGCCCCTTCGACAACCAGGGCCGCCGCCAGACCTCGTTCGCGGAGGTCGAGGTGCTGCCCGTCGTCGAGACCACCGACCACATCGACATCGACGAGAACGACGTCCGCGTCGACGTCTATCGCTCGTCCGGACCGGGTGGTCAGTCGGTCAACACCACCGACTCCGCCGTGCGCCTGACGCACATCCCGACGGGCATCGTCGTCACCTGCCAGAACGAGAAGTCCCAGCTCCAGAACAAGGTTGCGGCCATGCGTGTGCTGCAGGCCAAGCTCCTCGAGCGCAAGCGTCAGGAGGAGCGTGCCGAGATGGACGCGCTCAAGGGCGACGGGGGCAGCTCGTGGGGCAACCAGATGCGGTCGTACGTGCTGCATCCGTATCAGATGGTCAAGGATCTGCGCACCGAGTACGAGGTGAACAACCCGTCGGCGGTGCTCGACGGCGATATCGACGGATTCCTCGAGTCGGGCATCCGCTGGCGTATGCGGGAAGAGCAGAAATCGTGATCGGAAACGAGAGAGGGGCCTGTGCCGTTTCTTCCCGGAGCTAGACTGCTCGACTGGTTGTCGACGAGCGGGTTGCAGATCGCGCTCACGATCCTGGGTGCGGTTCTGATCGCCCGGTTCGTCTCCTGGATCGGCAGCCGCATCACGCGGCGCATCGACGAGCGCTACATGCAGTCCGACGACCTCGTGCGCTCCGAGGCGACGAAGCATCGTCACTCGGTCGCCCAGGTGGTCACGTGGATGGCGATCTCGTTCGTGTACATCGTCGCCACCTTGAAGGTGTTCGACTACCTGCAGCTGCCCATCGGCAGCCTGGTCGCGCCGGCGACCGTGCTCGGCGCGGCGCTGGGCTTCGGTGCCCAGCGCATCGTGCAGGACATCCTGGCGGGCTTCTTCATCATCACCGAACGCCAGTACGGTTTCGGCGACACCGTCCAGATCTCCGTGACCGGTGCGTCCGAGGACGCGATCGGCACCGTCGAGGACGTCACGCTGCGCGTCACCCGGGTGCGCAGTACGGCAGGTGAGGTGATCACCGTCCCCAACGGCCAGATCAACAAGGCAGTGAACCTGTCGAAGGACTGGGCGCGTGCCGTGGTGGACGTCCCGATCCCGGTGACCGCCGATATCGCCGACGTCACCGAGATCCTGCGCGAGCTGGGTGTGGCGGCCTACAAGGAGCCCCGCCTGCGCGAACTGCTGCTCGACGAGCCGAGCGTGATGGGTGTCGAGAGTCTCGAGGTGGATCAGCTCAGCGTGCGGATGGTCGCGCGCACCCTGCCCGGCAAGCAGTTCCAGGTGGGCCGACTGTTGCGTGCGCGCATCGCGGGTGCGCTGCGTGAGCAGGGCATCACCGTCACGCCGCAGCTCGACACGGCCAGCGTCGTCGATCGTGTGGAGGCGCAGTGAACGAGGAGAGGGAGCCGCACCGCAGGCGTATCCCGTCGCACCTGCTCGGTGGGCGGATGAGGACCACGACCTTCGCGTTGTGCAGCCTGTGGGTGGGGATGTGGGTGCTCTATCTGTTCCTGAACCAGCCCGAGGACACGCCTGCGGCGCCGTCGAGCGCGGTGATCATCTCCGAGACCCCCTACGTGCCGTACGTGCCCCCGGCGGCGACCGTGCCCCCGCAGAAATCCACTCCGGAGACCACCGACACGCCCTATCCGTCGACCACCTCGTCGACGTTCCCGCCCACGACGTCGACGAGTGTTCCGGGCTCGCCACAAGGCGTCCTGCCCCCGCAGGCGCCCACAACCACGGCACCCCCGACCACGACGACCAGGCAACTCCCGTTCGATCTGCCCCGGATACCCGGACTGAACGAGGAGCAGGGCCGGACGGTCCCGGAGAACACCGACTCACCGTCCCCGTAGGGTGCGGACACGCCGGTACGGCAGGTCACCGAACGGTAACGGTTAGCATGTCCACGTGATCCGGCTGGAGAATGTGTCCAAGTCCTACAAGACGTCCACGCGACCCGCACTCGAAGGGGTCTCGGTGCATGTCGAGAAGGGCGAGTTCGTCTTTCTCATCGGTCCCTCCGGATCGGGGAAGTCGACCTTCCTCCGGTTGCTCCTCCGTGAGGAGAAGCCCACGACCGGCGACATCCACGTGGCCGATTTCCACGTCAACCGGCTCCCGGCTCGTCGCGTACCGAAGTTGCGGCAGAACCTCGGGTGCGTCTTCCAGGACTTCCGGCTGCTCCAGCGCAAGACGGTCGCCGAGAACATCTCGTTCGCTCTCGAGGTGATCGGCAAGCCGCGCGGGGTCGTCGACCGGACGGTGCCGGAGGTCCTCGACCTGGTGGGGCTGTCGGGCAAGGCGGACCGGCTCCCCGCCGAACTGTCGGGTGGCGAACAGCAGCGCGTGGCGATCGCGCGCGCCTTCGTCAATCGTCCGCTGGTGCTGATGGCCGACGAGCCGACCGGCAACCTCGATCCCGAGACCAGCCAGGACATCATGCTGCTGCTCGAACGCATCAACCGCACGGGCACGACGGTGCTCATGGCGACCCACGATCACCACATCGTCGACTCGATGCGGCGACGGGTCGTCGAACTCGATCTCGGACGCGTCGTGCGCGACGAGGCGCGCGGCGTCTACGGCGTCGGCCGGTAGATCCCGTCACCCGAGCACTCCCACCAGGCAACCGAAGGATTCCCACCCGATGCGTGCCAGCTTCCTGTTCAGCGAGGTCACCACCGGCCTGCGCCGCAACCTCACCATGACCATCGCGATGATCCTCACCACGGCGATCTCGCTCGCGCTGTTCGGTGCGGGTCTGCTCGTGGTCCAGATGGCGGGTAAGACGGAGCGGATCTTCCTCGACCGGGTCGAGGTGCAGGTGTTCCTGACCGAGGACATCTCCTCGCTCGATCCGGACTGCGAGCAGGACCTCTGTTCCGCTCTGCGCGGCGACCTGGAGAACACCGACGACGTGGTGTCGGTCCAATACCTGAGCCGCGACGACGCCGTCGCCGACGCCACCGAACGCGTCTTCGCCGATCAGCCCGAGCTCGCCGAACTGGTGAGTGCCGACAGCTTCCCGGCCTCGTTCAAGATCAAGATGTCCGATCCGGAGCGTTTCGCCGCGATCCAGGACGACTTCGGCACCAGACCGGGTGTCGACAGCGTCCTGAACCAGCAGGATCTCGTCGAGCGCCTCTTCGGTGTGCTCGGCGGCATCCGCAACGGTGCCTTCGCCATCGCCACGATCCAGGCCGTCGCGGCCG
>NZ_AJVB01000140.1:0-8664 GCF_000278445.1 Rhodococcus sp. R1101 | reverse complement strand
CGGACTTCGTGCGCGAGGCGATCGCGGCCCGTCGGCCTGTCGTGGCGCTCGAATCGACGATCTTCACGCACGGTCTCACGCGTCCACGCAACGTCGAGGTCGCGCTCGACGCCGAACAGCGTCTGCGCGACTCCGGGGTGGTGCCCGCGACCATCGGGGTCGTCGACGGAACCCCGATCGTCGGTCTGTCGGAACAGCAGATCCGTATGCTCGGCGCGGACGATTTCCCGGCCGTCAAGCTCGGCCTCCGCGACCTGCCGGTCGCAGCGGCCAAGGGGTGGCACGGCGGGACGACGGTGTCGGCGACGGCGCTGCTCGCGCATCGTGCCGGGATCGCTGTCTTCGCCACGGGCGGCCTCGGCGGCGTTCACCGAGGAGCTTCGTCGACATTCGATGAGAGCGCGGATCTCGTTGTGCTGGCGACACTTCCGATTCTCGTGGTGAGTGGGGGCGTCAAGTCCGTCCTCGACATCCCCGCGACACTCGAACGGCTCGAGACGCTCGGGGTGATCGTGGTCGGCTACCGGACCCCGCGCTTCCCCGGTTTCTACGTGCGCGACAGCGGGTGCGACGTCGACGCGGTGGAGTCGGCCCAGCAGGCCGCGGAGGTGGCGCGGGCGCGGGACGGGCTGGGACTGCGCTCGGCGGTGCTCGTGGGGAATCCGGTGGCGGCCGAGGCGCAGATCGATCCGGAACTGCACGACCGGGTGCTCGCGGAGGCCGAACGCGCGGCCGCTGAGACCGGGATGCGCGGTAAGGCGCTCACCCCGTTCCTGCTCGACCACATGCATCGGGCCACCGAGGGGCGCTCGCTCGGGACGAATGTCGCGGTCTATCGCGGGAATGTCGCTGTAGCCGCCGAGATCGCGCTCGCGCTGGTGGCCTGAGACGTCACTGCAGCAGGAAGGCGGCGGTGGACGACGGCAGGGGAGCGTCGCGCCGGCGGTAGATCTCCGCGGGCCGGCCTGTGCCCTCCCTGCGCAGTTCGCCGGTGGGTTCGAGTCCGTGCAACAGGTGCCGGCGGAAGGTGTCCTTGGGATAGCTGCGGGCATAGACGGTTTCGTACAGCATCCGCAGGTCGAGCACGGTGAACTGTTCGCCGAGGAAGTTGCCGGGGTCGACTGCGGCGGAGTACCGGCGACGCAGATCGGCGACCGCCAGGTCGACGATCTCGGCATGGTCGAAGGCGAGGCCGGTGGTCTCGGTCGTCGGCGCGAGATGTGCCTCGGCGGGGATCTCGGCGACCGGCACTGCGGCGCCGTGGGCCATCGACAGCACCCATCCGCGGTCGTCGCGCTCGGGGTCGTCGAGCATGGCCAGCTGGTGGAAGTCGACGCCCGTGAGCCCGGCCTTGTCGCGCAAGGCGCGTTCGGCGGCCTCGGCGAGTCGCTCACCGGGGTGCAGGAAGGTGCCCGGTAGGGCGAAGCTGCCCTCGGGACGTTCGACGACCAGTACCTTCAGGACTTCGTCGACGGTGAGGACCGCGACGTCCACGGCCACCGAGGGGCGCGGGTAGTCGGTGAGCGACCTGCCGGTCGAATCGGTCGGTGTGCCCATGGTGGACATTCAATCATCGATGCGCTAACTTTAGCTCAGACTTGATCGAATTGAGGGGTTCATGGAAACGACCGCAGCACAGAACGACCGGGCCGCCGGAGTCCTGCTCGCCACCGCAGCAGGCGACGCACTCGGGGCGGGATACGAATTCACGTATCCGACGGCCACCACGCCCGTCGACATGATCGGCGGCGGACTCGGGCCGTTCGCGCCCGGCGAGTGGACCGACGACACCTCCATGGCCCTCGCCATCGCCGAGGTCTCGGCGACCGGCGTCGACATCGGACAGGGCGCCGGACTCGACGCGGTCGCGGCGCAGTTCCTCCGCTGGTACGCCACCGACCCCAAGGACATCGGCAACCAGACGCGTGCCGTCCTGCGCGAGGCGGGCCCCACCGCCGCCGGCATGACGGCGCGCGCCCGCAGCCTCCCGGGACGCACCGGCGGTAACGGATCGCTCATGCGCACCGCACCCGTCGGGCTCGCCTTCCTCGACGACGCCGAGCGGTGCCTGGCCGCGGCCCATGCGATCAGCAGCCTCACCCACGCGGACGAGCAGGCATCCGAAGCGTGCCGCCTGTGGTCGTTCGCGATCCGTCACGCCGTCCTCCACGGCACCTTCGACGGGGTGCGGATCGCGTTGTCCCACCTGCCGCGACCTGCCGAGCAGCGGTGGGCGGTGCTGCTCGACGAGGCCGAGGCCGCGCCGAGCCCCCGCGTGTTCGACAACAACGGCTGGGTCGTCCACGCCCTGCAGACCGCGTGGTGGGCGATCACACACGCCCGCACCGACGGCCCCGGACACCTGCCGGAGGCACTCGAACTCGCCGTGCGCGCCGGCAACGACACCGACACGGTCGCGGCCATCGCGGGCGGACTGCTGGGCGCGCGCTGGGGTGCGTCCGCGGTTCCGGAGCGGTGGCGTCGCATGCTGCACGGGTGGCCCGGTTACCGCGCGGACGACCTCGAGCGCCTCGGGCTGCTCACCGCACGGAAGGGCTCCGGCGAACACGGCGCACGGTTGCGGGTCGTCGAGAGCTGAGACTCCCCGAGATCCGCCGGATGCCTCCGCTCGCGACTGTGATGCGGTAGACACGACCTGTCGGCCGGATATTCGAGGGGGATCGCACGTGGCTTCCATCGCACTTCCACGCATCATGCGCGTCGGCGGAGGTGCCGTCGCCGAGATCGGGGAGGTCGTCGCCGGACTCGGGCTCGCCCGGCCCCTGGTGGTGACCGACAAGTTCCTGGTCGGTACGGGTGCGGTGGATCGGATGGTCGCGCAGCTCGACGCCGCCGGACTGCACCCCGCGGTCTTCGCCGACACCGTGCCCGACCCCACCACCGCCTCACTCGACGCGGGTGTCGCGGCGGTCGCCGAGCACGAGGCCGACTGCGTGATCGGGTTCGGCGGGGGGAGCCCGATGGACACCGCGAAGGCGCTGGGCCTGCTCGCCCGGCAGGGCGGGCACATGCGCGACTACAAGGCGCCGCGCGACAACACCGGTCCGGCGTTACAGGTGATCGCCGTGCCCACCACGGCGGGAAGTGGCTCCGAGGCAACGCAGTTCACAGTCATCAGCGACAGCGAGACCGACGAGAAGATGCTGTGCCCCGGCCTGGCCTTCCTGCCGGTCGCGGCGATCGTCGACTACCGGCTCACCATGACGATGCCCCCGCGGCTGACCGCGGACACCGGCGTGGACGCACTCACCCACGCCATCGAGGCCTATGTCAGCAGGAAGGCGAACCCGTTCTCCGACGGTCTCGCGCTCGTCGCGATCGGCACCATCGGACGGGTGCTGCGGCGCGTCTACGCGGACGGGCAGGATGCCGCGGCGCGCGAGCAGATGATGCTGGCCGCCACGCAGGCCGGGATCGCGTTCTCCAACTCGAGCGTCGCGCTCGTGCACGGCATGAGCCGGCCGATCGGGGCGCACTTCCACGTCGCGCACGGCCTGTCGAACGCGATGCTGTTCCCGGCGGTCACCGAGTTCTCGGTGGATGCGGCCGAATCCCGTTACGCCGACTGTGCTCGCGCGCTCGGCGCGGCGTCGGCGGATGCTTCGGACGCGACGGCCGCTGCCGATCTGCTCGTCGCGCTGAAAGAATTGTGCCGCGACGTGGAGGTGCCGACGCCGAAGTCCTACGGCATCGACAGGCGGACCTGGGACGAGCGGGTCCCGGTCATGGCCGAGCAGGCACTGGCGTCGGGATCTCCGAACAACAACCCGAGGATCCCGACGGCCGACGAGATCCGCGAGCTCTACGCACGGATCTACGGCTGAACGCGGCTCACTCGGGGGCCTGATCGTCGGGCTCGACCTTCTCCGTCTTCACCCGGTCCGAGATGCTGCCGGCCGCGCCTTCCTCCTCGCGTTCGTTCTCGACCTTCTGTTCGAGCTCGTCGACGAGGTTCTCGATCTTCCGGCCGGTGAGGTCGTCGTTGTCCTCGGGGCGGCCGGAGCCGTGCTTGGGGGCGTTGTCCATCGACGTCCGTCCTTCGTTCGTAGGTGCAGGGGAGCGGTACCCGAGCGCCGGGACGATCAAACGGCTGCAACGGTTCTGCTCACGTCGGTGTCGGCGCGGTCAGAGCGGGAGACCGGTCTCCCGGAGGCCGGGCGCACCACCGCGTCGCCGGAACCATTCGACACCGAACGCGGCCCGCAGATGTTCCTCGGGCATGGTCAGCATCGGTCCGAAGTCGCCGATCTGCGACTCGTAACCGACCATCGCCGCGCGTTTGGCGTCCAGCGCCGTCGACACATCCACCGCGGTGGTCAGTTCCGACTCCGGCAGACCGAAGGTCTCGAGGTCCGGAGGCCGCACATCGTCCGGTGCGTCCGGCAGCGCCGAGAACAGCCGCTTCAGGTGATCCCGGTTCGTCGAGGCCTCGTAGACGGTGTCGTGCCCGGTCATGCGTTCGGCGTGGACCCCGGCGCGGTGGACCTGGATGTGGTCGGGATGGCCGTATCCGCCGTGCGCGTCGTAGATGGTGACGACATCGGCGCGTTCCTGCTCGATCACCGCGGCCAGCCGTGCTCCCGCCTCGCCCGGATCGGCGTTCGCGAAGGCGTCGGGGTCCTGGTTGCCGCTCGTGCCGGCCATCCCCGAATCGCCGTAGCCGAAGGACACCACCCGGGCGGCACCCAGCGCGCGAGCGGACTCTTCGAGCTCCTTGGTGCGCCGTGCGGCGAGAGATTCGCCGGGTGCGAGCAGTCCGTCGGGATACTCACCGCGGGCTCCGTCGGTGGCGACGACGAGCACGACCCGGTGTCCGGCGTCGGCGGCCAGGCGCATCACGCCGCCGGTGAGGAACACCTCGTCGTCGGGGTGCGCGTGGAAGCACAGCAGAACGCTCATGGCGTTCATGCTGGCACGTTGTCCGGACGGTGTGGCGGCTAGTCCGGCTCCCCGTATCGAGCGGCGAGGTTCTCGGGCATCGGTTCGTGCCGCAGGTACTGGCGCGCGAAGTCGGCGGTGCCCTGCGTGATGGACCGCAGTTCCACCGGATAGCGGCCGAGTTCGAGTTCGGGAACCTCTGCGCGCAGCAGTGCGATTCCCGGTGCCGGTGATTCGGTGCCGAGTACCCGGCCGCGCCGGGCGGACAGATCGCCCAGGACGGCGCCGAGGAACTCCTCGGGCACGATCACCCGTACGGCAGCGACCGGCTCGAGCACTCGAACCGTGCTGTGCGAGGCCGCGTCCCGCAGGGCGAGTCCCGCTGCCGCCTGGAAGGCCGCGTCGGACGAATCCACCGAGTGGGCTTTACCGTCGACCAGGGTGACCTGCACATCGACGAGCGGATATCCCGTCGTCACCCCCTTCTCCGCCTGCGCGTACACGCCCTTCTCCACGGACGGGATGAACTGACGTGGAACCGCACCGCCGACCACCCGCTCGGCGAAGACGACACCGCTGCCCACCGGCAGCGGCTCGACCTCGACGTCGACGACGGCGTACTGACCGTGTCCGCCGGACTGTTTGACGAGCCGGCCGTGACCTTTCGCGGAGGCGGCGAAGGTTTCCTTCAGCGGCACCCGATGCTCGACCGTGTCGACCTGCACACCGTGCCGGGTACGCAGCCGTTCGAGGACCAGCTCCGAGTGCGCCTCACCCGTGCACCACAACACGAGCTGATGGGTCTCGGGATTCTGCTCGACGCGCAGCGCCGGATCCTCGGCGGCCAGACGCGAGAGGGCCTGGGACAGTTTGTCGTCGTCGGTGCGGGTGTGCGCTTCGATCGCGACGGGCAGCAGCGGTGTCGGGGTCGGCCACCGGTCGAGCGAGACCGGACGGTCGGGGTCGTGCAGGACGTCTCCGGGTTGCGCCGTTGCGAGTTTCCCGACGGAGACGATGTCTCCCGCGACCGCCTCACCGACCGGGCGTTGCTGTTTGCCGAACGGGCTCGTCAGGGCAGGGATGCGTTCGCGGCTGTCGCGGTCGCCGTCGGCCAGCGCCACGATCGTGTCGGGCCGGAGCGTGCCGGAGTACACGCGCACCAGGCTGATCCGGCCCACATAGGAGTCGCCGGCCACTCGCACGACCTGCGCTGCGAGTGGGCCTTCCGGGTCGCACGGCGGTGCCCCGCGACCGCGGTGTGTCGGGGCGGGGAAGCCGGTGGTGATCAATTCGAGCAGTTCGACGGACCCGATACCCGTCTCGTCCGCGGGGACGGCCGGGTGCAGGGTGCAGGCCAGGATCTCGCGGGTGAGCCCTTCCTGCAGGGAGGCGGTGTCGAGTTGCTCGCCGGCGACGAACCGCTCCATGAGCGTGTCGTCCTGGCCGGAGATGGCCTCCACCAGGCTTTCGCGTGCCTCGGTGGAGACCGGGCACGGGCCCGGTTCGCCGTAGCTGCGGCCCGTCAGCAGCCCCATCGATCCGATCGGACGGTCGCCGTCGTAGACGGGATAGAACAGGGCCCGCAGGGTGTCCGGCCCCAGCCCGAAGGCATCGTGGCAGTCCGAGAGCATGTCGTCGTAGCCGTGCCGGGCGACATCGAGTTTGTTCACCACGAGCGCGCGAGGAACGGCCTCGTCGTCGCACTCACGCCAGAGGGCGCGGGTCGCGGCGCTGATCGGATCGGTGGCGGAGACGACGAAGATCGCCGCGTCGGCCGCATGCAGACCCGCGCGGACCTCCGCGTCGAAGTCGGGGTGGCCCGGCGTGTCGACCAGGTTGATCTTGATGCCGTTCCATTCGAGGGGCACCACGGACAGCTGCACCGACCGGCGGTGCCGCTGTTCGATCTCCTCGTAGTCGGACACCGTCGTGCCCTCGGCCACGCGCCCGGCACGCCCGACGGCGCCCGCTGCCACGGCGAGGGATTCGGCGAGGGTGGTCTTCCCGGATCCGCTGCACCCCACCAGGGCAACATTGCGGATCCGGTCGGGACTGTCGGCGGTCGGTGCCTGCCGGCTGCGTGCTGCGGAGCGATCGGGCATCGAGCTACTCCCTCGTGTGACCTGCAGCACAGTCTAGGGCATTCCGATCGTCCCTCCGGGGAGGTTGCCGACACACGCTCGAGGCTCGCAACGCCGCCGGCGACCGAGCCGTCGCACGCCTTCGGGCTCGACGAGATCGACCCGGCATTGCGGTGTGGTCTTCGTTACCCTCGCGCAAGGGCGTCCTACGAACAGGGAGACCGAGATGACGGACATTCTCGACCGCACGAAGATCTACATCGACGGGCAATGGGTCGATTCCGACGGCACCGGCCGGATCGAGGTCGTGAACCCGGCGACCGAAGAGGTCGTCGCTGTGGTTGCCGAGGGTGTCGCCTCCGATGTCGATCGGGCCGTCGCCGCGGCGAAGCAGGCATTCCCGGCCTGGTCCGCGCTCAGCGGTACATCACGCGCCGCCTACCTGGAGAAGGTCTCCTCCCTGGCGAACGAGCGCGCCGACGAACTCACGGCCGTCGTCTCGCAGGACATGGGGATGCCCGCGCACCTCGCACGCGTCATCCAGGTCGGGATGCCGCTGAAGAACATCGCGGCCTACGCGTCGCTGGCCGGAACCTACGACTTCGACGACCAGGAGATCGGCAACGCACTGGTCGTCCGCGAACCCATCGGGGTCGTCGGGGCGATCACCCCGTGGAACTATCCGCTGCACCAGGTGGTGCTGAAGGTGTTCGCCGCGCTCGCGGCAGGATGCACCGTGGTGCTCAAGCCCACGGAGGTCGCGCCGCTCGTGACCTACGCCCTTGTCGACATCGTCGACGAGGCCGGGCTGCCGCCGGGTGTGCTCAACGTCGTCAGTGGTTACGGACCGGTCGTCGGCGAAGCCATCGCCGCGCACCCCGACGTCGACATGGTGTCGTTCACGGGGTCGACGCGCGCCGGCAAGCGGGTCTCGGTCGTCGCGGCCGAGACGGTGAAGAAGGTCGCGCTCGAACTCGGCGGCAAGTCGGCCAACGTCATCCTCGACGACGCCGACCTCACCGCCGCTGTCACCGAGGGTGTCGGCAAGTGCTTCCTCAACTCCGGCCAGACCTGCACCGCGCTGACCCGCATGCTCGTCCCCGCCGACCGTCTGCCGGAGGCCACCGCCATCGCCGAGCAGGTCGCGCGGGCCTACACCGTCGGGCTGCCCGACGATCCGTCGTCGAAGCTCGGCCCCCTCGTCAGCGGCGCGCAGCAGGCACGGGTGAAGTCGTACATCGACAAGGGGGTCGAGGAGGGTGCCGAACTGGTGCTCGACGGGCGCGAGACCGGGTTCGGCACCGGCTACTTCGTCGGGCCGACCGTCTTCACGAACGTCGCGCCGGAGATGACGATCGCCCGAGAGGAGATCTTCGGTCCGGTGCTGTCGATCATCGGTTACCGGGACGAGGACGACGCCGTGCGCATCGCCAACGCCAGCGACTACGGCCTGTCGGGCGGCGTGTGGTCCGCCGACCCGGCGCGAGCGGAGGCCGTGGCCCGCCGCATGCGCACCGGTCAGGTCTACGTCAACGGTGGCGCCTTCAACACCGACGCACCTTTCGGTGGCTACAAGCAGTCGGGTATCGGACGCGAAGCGGGTGTCTTCGGGCTCGAGGAGTTCCTGGAGATCAAGACGATCCTGCGCTGACGAAGCACAGCACCGGCCGGAGTCGCTCCGGCC